>JBJMGO010000240.1:0-6662 GCA_045807825.1 Pyrinomonadaceae bacterium
AAGAAATATTTCAGTTCGTTCCACATTACGAATTGAATCCACACGAGAACAAGATCGGTCGCTCCTCGGTTTTTGGGTGAACCGACCCATGCTGTATCGTCTTTCATGATCCATCGTCGATCGCAGGTCACTAATCCGCGTCTTGAAGAAGTACATCAAATTCATCGTCCTGATCGCGATCGCGGCTTTTATCCTGTGGTTCTTTGGCCGGAATCTCGATTGGCAGCAGGTGTGGTCAAGTCTAGGAGAGGCTGATCCGTGGTTGCTCGTCGGGGCGAGTGCGATCATCTGTGTCGGGTACTTTTTGCGAGCCGTCCGTTGGCACCAGCTTCTAAAGCCGATCACCGAATCCAGCATCGCGGAGCTTTTTGCGACGACGACCGTAGGCTTCACAGCGATATTCCTGATCGGACGTGCGGGCGAGATCGTGCGGCCGATGTGGCTCCCAATGCGTGATCGCAGAGTGCGGCCTGGTGCGGCCGTTGTGACGATCGGGATGGAACGCGTTTTCGATCTCGTGTCGCTGATCGCATTTTTTTCGATAAGCCTGATCTGGTTTCAGATCCGGCCCGGACACGAGGCAGAATACGCGTACATCCGCTGGGTCGGTAACCTGATGTTCGCGGGTGCCGTCGCATTCGTCGCCTTTCTTCTCGTCTACCAGTGGAAATCACAGCCGATCATCGACTGGTTTGCACGCATCACGGAGCGAAAGGTCATACCACCCAGATTGCGGCTTATCGTCCTCGGTCTGATGGAGCAGCTCGCGACCTCTCTGAAGGTCCTCACCAGTTGGAAGGAGATATTCCTAGTCAGTGTTTGGACCGTGCTGCTTTGGTTTGCCATCTCGATACCGACGTGGATGGTGCTGAGGGCGTTTGGCCTGCCGTTGAGTTTTGTGGATTCGATCTTTGTAATGGGAGTCGCGTCAATGGGCTCGCTCGTGCCGACGCCGGGCGGTGCCGCGGGTGCATTTCACGCTGCGACAATGGGCGCGCTTGTGCTGCTCGGGGTCAAGCAGGATCAGGCCGCCGCGGTGTCGATCATCATGCACCTCGTCTACTTTGCCCCCGCGGTCATTTTCGGGCTATATTATCTCGTCCGCGGCGACATCAGCGTTGAGCGCTTTCGCAGTCTTCTCTCGAGCGAGAATGCAGAACGCGAGATCGAATCCGATTCGCCGGATTTTGTACCCGAGAGTTGAGGTTCTGCTTCCGTCATTGTGCACTGTGCATTTTGAATTGTGCACTGACATATGCGCTGCCCATTCTGCTCACACGCTGAAGACAAGGTCGTCGATTCTCGCGAGTCGAAGGACGGCGATTCCATTCGCCGCCGTCGTGAGTGTCTCGGCTGCGGACGGCGGTTCACGTCTTATGAACGGATCGATGAGATCCCGTACATGGTCGTCAAAAAGGACGGGAAGCGTGAGCAGTTCGATCGCGGTAAGGTGCTGAGCGGGCTCCTCAAAGCCGCTGAGAAACGGCCAGTATCGACCGGCCAGCTAGAGAAGATCGTCGACGAGGTCGAAAAGAATGTCCAAGATTCTCTCGACCGCGAGCTCTCCGTCACCGACATCGGCAAGATAATCATGCGCCGGCTAAAGGCCCTCGACAAGGTCGCCTACGTTCGCTTTGCCAGTGTCTATCTCGAGTTTGCAGACGTCTCAGAATTCATGGACGAACTCCGCGGCCTTGTCGGCGTCAAAACGGCAGTCGATAAAAAGAAAAAGAAGAAGTAAATCGGCCGCGGATAAACACGAATAGCACTGATCAGAAGAGGTCTCCTAGCAGTGCTATCCGTGTTTATCCGTGGCTAATTCTTACTTTTGCCCTTTACAGCGTCATTCCCTAACATAGAAGTTTATGGTCGAACTCGACGAATTTCCCGTTGCGCTAGCTGAGGCTGAGGCCATAGAGCCGATGGTCCAGATACCGGACGAGCTTCCGGTGCTGCCGCTACGGGACATCGTTATTTACCCATTTATGATCGTCCCGCTATTCGTTTCGCGGGACAGATCGATCCGCGCCGTCGAGGAGGCGTTGTCAAAGGATCGGATGATCCTCCTCGTCTCGCAGCGTGACGTCAACAAAGAGGAGCCGGAACGCGACGACCTTTACAACACGGGCACGGTCGCGATCATCATGCGAATGCTCAAGCTCCCAGACGGGCGCATTCGCATTCTCATTCAGGGGCTTTCACGGTGCCGCGTGGACAAGATCAACGCGCGAGGACAGTGGGTCAAGGGCAGCGTCACGCAGATCCAAGAGCCGATGGGCACCGACAACACGCTTGAGGTCGAGGCCCTGCTCCGCAACGTCCGCTCCTCAATGGACCGCGCGGCGAACCTCGGCAAAAATATCTCGCCGGAGGTGCTCGCGATCATCGCAAATCTTGACGACGCCGGCCGTCTGGCCGACCTCGCCGCGTCCAATCTCGAGCTAAAGGTCGAGGATGCCCAGAGCGTGCTCGATATTGAGGACCCGATCCCGCGTCTGCGTCGCGTCAACGACCTTTTGAGTAAGGAGATCGACGTTCTCACGGTCCAGCAAGAGATCAACGCCCAGGCGAGATCTGACATCGATCGATCTCAGAGGGAGTATTTCCTCCGCCAGCAGCTCAAGGCCATCCAATCAGAACTAGGTGAGGGCAACGAGCTTTTTGAAGAGATAGAGGCATACCGCGATAAGATCCTCAAGGCCAAAATGCCCGAGAACGCTGAGGAAGAGGCCCTTCGTCAGCTTAAAAAGCTCGAGCGAATGCACCCGGATACGGCTGAGACCGCGACCTTGCGCAACTGGCTCGACATCATGGTCGACCTGCCGTGGTCGAACACGTCAGTCGATAATCTCGACCTCAACAAAGCCGAGACGATCCTCGATGAGGACCACTACGGCCTTGAACGCGTAAAGGAACGTATCGTCGAGTCCTTGGCAGTCCGTAAGCTCAGGGAAAAGCCAAAGGGTTCCATCCTCTGTCTTGTCGGTCCTCCGGGAGTTGGTAAGACTTCGCTCGGCCGCTCGATCGCTCGTGCGCTCAATCGTAAATTCGTGCGGCTTTCACTTGGCGGACTCCACGACGAAGCAGAGATCCGCGGTCACCGCCGCACCTATGTCGGAGCCATGCCAGGCCGCATAATACAGGCGATCCAGCAGGCAGGAACGAATAATCCTCTGATCATGCTCGACGAGATAGACAAGGTCGGAGCGGATTTTCGCGGCGATCCGTCGAGCGCTCTGCTCGAGGTGCTCGATCCGGAGCAAAACTCGACATTTCGTGACAACTACTTGGGGGTCACCTTCGACCTGTCGAACGCAATGTTCATGACGACGGCAAACATTCTCGACACGGTGCAGCCCGCGCTCCGCGATCGGATGGAGATCATCTCGCTCACCGGTTACACCGAGGAGGAGAAGCTCGAGATCGCCCGCCGCCACCTCATCCCTAAGCAGATCGAGGAGAACGGCCTCGCAAAACGCGACGTCACATTCGACAAAAAGGCGATCGGCAGAATCATCAGCGAATACACGCAGGAAGCCGGCCTCCGTCAACTCGAACGCGAGATCGGCAAGGTCTGCCGCAAGGTCGCCCGTGCAAAAGCCGAGACAGAAGGGAAGTTCAAGCCGGTTAAGATCACCGGGGACATCGTTAAGGATTTCCTCCGCGTCCCCCGCATCCACACCGAGGGAGCTCTAAAAACAGACCAGATCGGCACGGTCACGGGCCTCGCCTGGACGGCCGTCGGCGGCGATATCCTCTTTATCGAGGCCTTGAAGACCAAGGGGAAGGGCAAGCTCATGCTCACGGGCCAGCTTGGCGAGGTGATGCAGGAGTCGGCTCACGCTGCCCACTCATATGCCAAGGCACGGGCGTCCGAGCTGGGCATTGACGAGAGCACACTCGACAACTTTGATATCCATATTCACCTCCCGGAGGGAGCCATCCCAAAGGACGGCCCGAGTGCCGGTATCACGATGGCAACTGCTTTAGTTTCAGTACTTTCCCAGCGTGCGGTGCGAAAGGATGTCGCGATGACGGGCGAGATCACTTTACGCGGCAACGTGCTCCCTGTAGGCGGCGTCAAAGAAAAGTTACTCGCCGCACGCCGTGCAAAGCTGAAAACTGTAATTCTGCCGGCCGCGAACGAGCGCGATCTTGAGGACCTCCCACGGGAAGTTCGTGAGGATTTGAACTTTATCTTTGTCGAGAACGTGCGCGAGGTCTTTGACGCGGCGTTGAGAGAGCCAAAGGCTGGTGCAAGGGCCGCAAAGGCGGGCTAGACACCTAAGCCCTTATAAGGGTTGGACTTTGAGCATTGACCATAACTTTTGCTAAGTGGTAACATAACTAATGATAATGGCGACCACCATTATTCCCACCGTCGCCATCCGGAACTTTTAATACACTGTGACGTTCTTTAATACAGCCTTATATAAAACCGTATCAATGAAGTTTCTTTCCCCGCTCGCAACTCTCACAGCATTAATTCTGATCCTGGCAGGCCTGTCTTTTGGGCAGGTCACGAGCACGCGCTCAAATGATGAGACCGTCACGCCGGAGGTCGCGAAGACGCAGGACGCTGTGAATCGCGTTCTACAGCAATCGGGTGCCGCGTTCAAAGACGGTCTGGTAGCTTTTTCGCAGGAGAATCGTCAGGACGCCGGAGCAAAATTCAACAAGTCGGTCGAGGCATTCCTCGAGTCGACCCTCAACGTGCAGTCGCAGCCAAAGCTCAAGGCCTGCTATGACCAGCTGATCGACACCGTTTACTTCATCGAATTTCCGACAGACGCGAACACTGTTTCCGTCAAGGTCAAAGGCGTCTCCGCCACATGCGGATGGACGGTCGACCAAACGCTCGTTGAGACAGTAGCAAAGGCTGTCACCGGCGCTCCTAAGACCGCTGTTCCGTCAACCTCGACTACCGCGGCGGTGACGACGCCGCAGTCAATACTTCCGGCACCACTGAAGGTCGGCTTTAACTCACAGGAATTTGAGCCTTCGCCGCTGGATGAGCTTTCAAAGATCCAGCTTACGACTGACGAGCAGGACCTCACGACGCCTGAGGCACAGGCACAATACCAGTACATTCAGTACGCCGTCGCTAACAAGTCGCTCGGATTCAGCTTTGCAGTGCATCCGATGATCCAGCAGTTCATCAACTACTATCGCGGCCGTGGGCGAACGACTATGGAGGTCGGCCTCTATCGCTCGGGAATGTTCATGCCGATGGCACGCCGCATCTTTAAGGATGAGGGCGTCCCGGTGAATGTCGCATGGCTTGGCCAGATCGAGTCCACGTGGAAGCCCACTGCGCTTTCCACGGCAGCCGCGTCGGGTCTCTGGCAGTTCATCCCCGGAACCGGCGTTAGATTCGGTCTGCAGCGAACAGCCTACGTTGACGAGCGAAACAGTTTTGATGAAGCCACCCGTGCCTCGGCCAAGTATCTCAAGTTCCTTGCGGACCGTTACCACGGCAACTGGGAGCTCGCGATGGCTGCCTACAACTCTGGCGAGGGTAACGTCGACCGTGCGGTTCGCCGTGCAGGTGTCGAGGACTTTTGGGCGGCTTTCGCATATCTCCCGCAGGAGACGCGAAATTACGTTCCAAATATTCTCGCGACCATCCTGATCGCCAACAATCCGACGCAGTACGGTTTTGGCCACATTCGCCCTGCACCGGCTCTTGTTTACGACCGCGTTCGCGTCCCGGCGCTGACTAACCTGAGCGTTATCGCACAGGCTTCCGACACGACGGTCCAATACCTGCGTTATCTGAACCCGCACATTCGCGGCAACACGACGCCGCCGGCTCCGTACATTGTGAACGTCCCGGCAGGTAAGGCGAATGAGGTCGTTGCGATCTTTAAACGCGTTCCCGCGGCAAAGATCAACAACACCAACGTCGCCCGCACGGCCGCAGGCGAGACCTGGCAGACGATCTCAAACCGCACCGGTGTGAGCGTCGCCGACCTGATAGCGGCCAATCCCGGCATGCCCGCTCCGCGAGGAAAGGTCATCGTTCCAGTCGGCGGCAACAATGTTGCGACGATCGCCTACACGCGTCCGACGAACACGCCCGCTGTCAGCGGCGTGAAGATCGTGAAGGCAAAGGCTGGCGACACCGTCCAGAAGGTCGCCGAGCGTGAGCACGCAAATGCGACCGAGGTCGCCAAGTTCAACGGGCTGCTGCCGAATTCGGTACTCGGTGCCGGCCGCGAGATCAAGATCCCGCCTCCAGGCAACTAGATCAAACGCGAGATACGCGACAGGGCGCGAAGTGAGGTAACTCGCTTCGCGTTTTTCTTTGGCGCTTGACTATTGGCGGCACTGTAACTATAATAGTTACAGATGGCGGCAAATAGTCAATTCTCGATGGCGGTCCATGTGCTCACGCTTCTTGCGCGCTCAGACGGCAGTAATCTCAAATCCGATGAGATCGCCGCGAGCGTAAATACTAATCCCGTCGTGATTCGACGCCTGCTCGGACAGCTCGCGATCGCCGGCCTTGTTTCGTCGCAAAGTGGTGCGTTGGGCGGCAGCCGTCTTTCGGCTGCGGCAGACAAGATAAGGCTATCGGAGATCTACAGGGCAGTTTGCTCCGGTGAGATCTTTGCACTTCACGGGTCGCCGAATCAGGATTGCCCCGTTGGCCGCCACAT
>JBJMGO010000241.1:0-13457 GCA_045807825.1 Pyrinomonadaceae bacterium
ACGCAAAGAAGCTCGACGGTATCATGGGCAAGAATGTCACCATTGTCAGTGGCGACGGCTCGACCAACAGCGACCGTGCTTCGATCATCAAGTACTGGACGGAGATGCCATGTAAGGACGTTAAGAACGTAGATGTGAAAGGCCCCTACGGCGTAACACTCTCACCGACGGTAGAGATGCTCGCATTTACCGGCGTGGCGGACGGTACGTGTTTCGACATGAAAAACATGGATCAGCCGTCGATCTCCATTTACGTCAAGGACGGCAGCGCATGGAAGCTTGCCTTCTCGTTTGGTGGAGCGGCCGAATAGCTCCAAGTACTGAATGCAATGCTAACGAAAGAGGAGCCTCAGGGCTCCTCTTTTTTCTGATTATGTGTGTGAACTATCTTCCGGCGGTCGTGCGGTTGGTCTGACCGACAATGTAGCTCGTCTTGGCCCTAACCACGACATCCGGCCGCATCACGCGGATCTTGATCTGGCGGCGTTCGCCGACCTGTCCGACCTTATCGGGTGAATAGCCGATCGAGTACTGGCGACGCAATTCTTCGGCAATGCCGGCGAAAGCAGCATCCACGTTGTAGATCGAATTGGCTTCGAACTCTCGCCCGCCACTATTTTGGGCGAGACCCTCGAGGTACTGCTTTCCTTTGGCGTATTCATTGGCCATGCTGCGGCCGCCCCAGCCGCCGGCTCCGCGACGCCCGTAGCCGCCGCCACCACCGCCTAAAACGATCGATCCGAGCACACCGCCCCAACCGCCGCCGGAATTACCACCACCGCCGCCCCAACCGCTATTCGCGTCGTGTGACGTATCGTACCGCAGCGTGTAGAAAAGTGCGTCGGCCTCCTCGCTATCGCGCAGTGTCGACTCGAATGTAGCTCTTCGCGATGTCGTGTCCACGCCATCGGTGAAGAGCACTACAGCTTTGCGGCCCTCGATATTGCTGAGCTCGCGGTTGAGCGTGTAATCCACCGCCTCGTAGAGGCTCGTACCGTCGCCGAACTCGGTTGTGCGGATCGCCTGCCGCAGCATGTTTCGATTACTCGTGATCGGCGTGAGCACGTGAACGCGCTCGTCGAACGCGATCACCATCACCCGGTCGTTTGGACGGAGCTGATCGAGAAACGTGATCGCGGCATTCTGGATCTCCTCGATCTTGAAACTTGTCGACGGGCTCACGTCTATGAGCATCACCACCGTGAAAGGCGTCTCAACCGACTGGAAGTATTCGATCTTCTGAGGAACGCCATTCTCAAATACCTGGAAATCGTTCTTTTGCAGACCCGAGATAAATCGGCCGTCGCGGTCAAGTACCGATACCGGCATCGTGACGAGATTCGTCTCGACCTTGATCACCTCATTTGGATCATCGATCGCAGGCGTCGGCGTCGGTGCGGGCTGCCCAGAGGGTCGCGAATTCCCGCTTCTGAGGACCGGAGGACCACTCTGCGTCGACGGCTGAGGCGTGTCATTGCCAAGAACGGGCGGTGCAGGCGTGGCAGCAACGCGAGGCCTCGACGACGTAGTCGCCTGTCCAAACGCGGACAAAGCGAAAGCCGCAAATGTAAGTACCAGAGCGATCGTGCGTTTCATGAAAGGACCTTCTCCGAGCCGAATATAGGGAAGAGTGCCGTTTTGACGTGCCCGGGTGAGGGTTAGTTGCTATTAATTTCGGTCTAAAGCGGCGGCGGCAAGGTCATGAAACCGGCGACGAACGCTGTTGATGTTCACAAACGGCAGAGGATGGTTATGCGTACGGTTGGTGAGGAGGATGAAAACACGCTCCTTCACGGGATCTATCCACAAGCTTGTTCCGGTAAATCCAAGATGCCCAAAGCTTTGGGGCGACATTGATGCGCCGGCGGTGGACTCAGGCGTGGAGGCGAGTTGGAATGCGAATGAGCGGTGCTCATTCATTCCAGGAGTGAAATTTGTCGTGAAGAGCTCACATGTCTCCGGTCTCAAAAGACTCGTATACCCCGGCAGAAAGTGAAGGGCGATCTTCAGCACGTCCTCTGCCGTGCCGAAAAGGCCGGCGTGTCCCGAAACACCACCCATGAAATACGCGTTTCCGTCGTGGACCTCGCCCCAGATGACGTCATCCCGAAAGTACCTGTCCGCCTGCTCGCTGGGCATTCCGTTGAGGAATCCTAACTCCTCGCATACGAGCCTTTCATGCCGGTTGCCGTTTTCGCTGGCAGCGATCGTGGTCAGAAGGATGTCACGAAGTGGATTGAAAACGACACCCCAGGATGCGAGCTCAAGCGGCTGGGTGATCTCCTGGCTGAAGAGCGAGTCCAATGTTCGCTCCGTCAGCCGCTCGATGATCTTACCGAGTAAAATGAATCCGAGATCGCTGTAGACGACTGAGCCGCCCGGTCCGGCGCCGTCTGTTGAAAGAATCACCTGGGTGATCTCTGAACCGTGATCGGCAAGAAGATAAAGAGGCTTCCATCCCGGAAGGCCGGAAGTATGCGTCACTAGCTGGCGGATCGTGACGGCGGATCCTCCGCTGGCTCTTGCGTCGGGCAGTAGTCCTGCAAGTTCAGCATCGAGCGATAGTTCTCCGCTCTCGATCAGCTTTGCCGCCACCAAGCCGGTGACGAGCACCTTCGTAAGGCTCGCCAGATCAAAAACGGTATCGATCCTCGCGGGCAGTGGCTCGGGCTCGACGACGGCGTTGCCAAGAGCGTCCTGAAACCGGATCTCGCCCTTCTCCGCTACCAGGTAGACCGCAGAGGGAAAGTCGGCGGCGTCGATCCGCGACTGGAGGAAGGCTGATATTTCGGGACAGATCATTACGACAAGCTTAAATTCGAATTAGCATATTGACACATTACACGGACCGAAAATACGATTAGAGAAATTCTTACCTTGGAGGACCCGAATTATGGCAAATAAAGTTGAATCTGCAGATCTCATTCTGAAGCTCTACGATCTGCGTCGCGAGGAAAAGATGCGAAAGGCCCGTGAGTGGTTTTTCACGTTCAACCCTCAATCCGCTGACGAGTATTGGCAGACGATGATGAATCCCGAGGTCGGTGCTTACGCACGTATGGTGATCTCATACTGGGACATGGCTGCTACGATGGTGGTACAAGGGGCGATCGACGCTGATCTCTTCGTTGAGACGGCCGGTGAGCACATCATGGTGTTTGCGAAGCTTGAGCCGATCCTGGCTGACCTTCGCGAGCGCTTTGGCAATCCAACGGCGCTCAAGAACCTCGAGAAGGTCATCATGGACCTCCCGGACGGCGCCGAGCGCGTGAAAAAAACGCAGGAGTTCATGAAGATGATCCGTGATCAGATGGCTGCTGCCCAAGCCGGAAAGGCCGAGGAGGCCGCCGCCTAGTAAGACCGTCCTTACTAACTTCCCAGGCTGCCCACGGGCGGCCTTTTTTGTGCTACAGTGTGCCTGGAATCCCGTCGACAACAGGAGTGTACAGAATGTTATTGATCCTAGTTTGGCTCATTATCGGAGTAGGTGTCGGAGCAGCCGTTACCTCGTTTAGGAGTGGTGCTGGTAACGAACTCAGCTTTCCCCTGGGTATCATTGCCGGAGTCGTAGGGGCGGTGATAGGGGCGGTCGCCTTCGCGGCGATCGGCCGGGCAACCGTTGGCGAGGGCCCGGATTTCCTCGTATCTCTCGTTGGTGCGGGAGTCGTCGCAACCGTTTTTGTCCTGATAGCCCACGCGATCAGGCGTTGATCCTGATCCGTGATCAGATGACCGCCGCGCAGCAAAACGGCGAGGCCGCGGCATAGTTCGGCTCGCGACAGAGCTCGATGCGACCTTAGCTCCGCGTTTTGAGCGTTCGGCGAAGGGGGGAACTCACGTGAAGCATTCCCATCCTTTGCGGGACGTTCCCTTCGAGGCGCGTGCCCGCCGCTACAATGTCTGCGATTTCCCTGAAAATCAAGCTCTACCTCGCAACGATCGAGAGGATAAATAACTCACGGCCGTGGCTCGATGCTCTCGGTAAGGGCTTTTGGCTCGGGGTATTAAGTCGCGAAGATCTCCAGGCGATCGACCGGATCTATTACCAACAAACGCCGAATTATTGCGATGAAACATATAACAAAAGCGGGTTTCTGGATTGGGAAAGAAAAGCTTTTTTAAAATTCTTCCAGTCTTGCCAAACGGTATTGGTGGCGGCCGTCGGCGGAGGTCGCGAGTGCTTTGCCCTCAGCAGTCTCGGTCTTGACGTCGACGGATTCGAATGCAACCAGCAGTTGCTCGACTGTGCCAGGAACCTGTTTGCGCAGGAAAAGATAGAAGGTGAATTTCATCTCACGGAGCCTGACGCGGTTTGGCATTTCGACGAAATTTACGACGGAGCGATCGTGGGCTGGAGCGCGTACATGCTAATTCAGACGAGGGAGTTCAGAATTGATTTCCTACGAGGGATGCGTGCGCAGCTGAGTGAAGGAGCTCCAATACTCGTCTCTTTTTTCGCGGGCAGATCTGACGAACTCTACTTCAAACGAATCCATAGCATGGCCAACATTTTGCGCAGGCTCCTCGGCCGCGACAAGACAGAATTAGGCGATGACTTAAGGCCTTTGTCTTTTGCGCATTGGTTTCTAGAGATCGAGATCCAAATGGAATTTGCTGAAGCCGGCTTTAAAGTGGCCTATTACAACGGAGAGGTATACGGCCATGCTGTCGGACTGGCAGTCTAATAGAGGGCGTCGGGAATACCTCAGGCCTTAACTACATTATGAGAAATTATGCCGCCCGAAATGAACGTGTGCTCACGAGAGTCCATTTCAAACATCAGCACCGGCTGGTCGATCTCAACGTAATTGATGGCCGCCGTCGTCGCCTCGACAATTTTGCCTGATGGGCGGTGAAAAACAAGCAACTTGTCTCCCTCTCTAAAAAGCTCCGCCCGCTTGCCTTTCGTATCGCCAAACCCCTGGATAAGATCGTGCGATGGGCTGCAATTGACGACCGCGCCATTCTCGGCAACGATGGAGTAGACGCCGCGGGTAGTCTTTTCCATGACGTGCTTCACACGTCCGGAGATCGTCTCGCCATTGATGCAATTAACACCGAGCAGTGATCGCCCGGCGACAACGTCTCTCGCTCTGACAGCCGCCCCGTCGGCAGTGGTTATCTCCGTGTCCCAAAGAACGCAGCCGCCACCCACCGGCTGACAGGTACCGCTTTGGCAGCTAAGACTCGAACAACACTGGAGAGTTGATGTGCACGCCGCCCCTTGAGGTAAGCAACTCGCGGCGTGAATAGCGCTCGGCGCGGTAATGATCATCACGAGCGGCAGCGCGACCGCCCCAGTTTTTCCTATGGTTCTGATCAGCTGTCGCCGACTCATTCCGCGGAAAACGGGAGGGGTCTGCAGAATACCCTCGAGCAACCCGTCCTTCTCAAGTTGCTCAAGCGCAAACCAGACGACGGATTCGTCTACGGACGTCCCCAGTTTCTTTTGCAGAAGATAAGTGATCTGACTGACGGGCGTCTGGCCATCGGCGTGCTGCCAAACAAATGCCGCTGTGTGATTGAGGCAATACGCCTTATGTTCTTTTAGGTCGTAGAGCAGGACCTCATCCGTCAATTCCTGTACAACCAGATCGTTTTGACGACCCGCTGGATAGTTTCCAAGCCGCACTTATTCTTCCCCCCTTGATTACTTTTCAAGTATCATCCAAGGAAAATAAGTTCGTCAAGCTCTGGAAGTGGTGAGACTGGAAGTGCCGTTATTTGGGTATTCCACCCGCCTAAAATAGCTTTCGGTTATGTTCAGAGATCCTCTCCAGCACACCAACGGCCAAAGATAAGGCTCGACGACCATCTTCCCCGGTGACGGGTGGAGTGGTCTCGATCTCGATGGAATCTAGAAATGCCGTGATCTCGGCCCGTAGCGGCTCGACGTCCTGTATCTCTAGCCGGTTTATGGAGATGCCCTCCAGCGGATGTGAGGCGTTCGGGTTTAGCGAGGTCAGCGAGGCGAATTTTGTGGCGTAGTCGAGCACTACGTATGCATTTCGCTGATAAAAGCGTGTTTTCCGGATCCTCTCTGTGCCGATACGTGAGGCGGTGATGTTGGCGACGGCGCCGTTCTCAAACTCGATACGGGCGTTTGCGGCATCGACCTTATCGGAGATCACGGGTATTCCGACTGCGCGAATATCCGCGACCTTCACGTCCTCTCCCACCAACCACTGAACAGCATCCAGATCATGGATCATCACGTCGAGAACGACGTCGACATCGAGGGACCTATTCGGGAATGGCGACACGCGGTGGATCTCAAAGTACAGCGGCGACTCCACATGCGGCCGCAACGCGACCATTGCGGGGTTGTAACGCTCGAGCTGCCCCACCATCAGCTTTGCACCTGATTTCTTAGCCGCAGCGATCATTCGGTCGGCCTCGTCGAGGGTGATGGCAATCGGCTTTTCTACGAGGGTGTGAATTCCCTTTTCGAGAAATGCACACGCGATCTCGGCGTGAGTCTCTGTGGGCGTCGCGATCGAGACCGCGTCTACGCTATCGAGGAGATCGTGCCAGTCTTCAAACGCTGTACAGCTCAGCTCGCCTGATAGCCGCTCGCGTGCGGCTGCGTCGGTATCGCAGGCTCCGACAAACTCGACCCGTCCTTCGGCGGCGAGCTCAGCATAGTTGCGGGCGTGGTGGCGGCCGAGGCTTCCGACTCCGATTGCGGCGACTCTGAGTTTTCTATCCAGTGACATTGTTGAATGCAGGTCAGTATTCGGCAATACTCTACATTCTGTTTTACCGATGGCGGAATCCCAAAACGAACCAGGCGAAAACGCGTTGCCACGGCTGGCCCTGCCAGCTATCGCGCTGCTCACGCTGCCGGCCTTTTTTCTTGGGCTGAGCGTCCCTTTTATCGGACCGGATGAGCCTCGTTACGCCGAGGTCGGCCGCGAAATGTGGCAGAGCGGCGACATGATCACGCCGACACTTAGCGGTTATCATTGGTTCGAAAAGCCGCCGCTGCTCTACTGGCTCGAGTCACTTTTTTACGGCATCTTTGGCGTAAATGAGTTTGCCGCGCGACTGGGCCCGGCGCTGTGCGGGCTCGGAACTATTCTGTGTCTATGGCTCCTCGGCCGACTCGCCCTTGATCCTGAAGAAAAGCATCTTGCGAATTGGTTCGCGCTGATCGGCGTGTCGACCCTCGGTGTGGTCGTCTTTTCGCACGCCGCGACAACCGATATTGTCGTGACGCTGCCGCTGA
Organism: Pyrinomonadaceae bacterium; assembly: GCA_045807825.1. Classification (GTDB taxonomy): domain Bacteria; phylum Acidobacteriota; class Blastocatellia; order Pyrinomonadales; family Pyrinomonadaceae; genus OLB17. Next base: position 7,229 of record JBJMGO010000241.1, read on the forward strand.
CGGTTGCGATGAGTGCGTTCTTTGTCTACGACCGTAGAGCGGCATCCGAGGCCCGCGGTTGGAAGCTGCACGCTCCACTCGCCGTGATGTATATAGCAGCGGGATTCGCAATGCTGGCAAAGGGCCTCATCGGCCTTGTCTTCCCTCCGGCGATCATCGTCCTCTACTGCATCTTCTCGCGGCGAATGCCGTCACCGAGGTTGATGTTGAGTTCGCTCTGGGGCATTCCTTTGACGCTCGCGGTCGCGGCAGTTTGGTATGTGCCGATGTACTCGCGGTATGGTGATGAATTTATCAGCGAGTTCATCATCCGGCAGCACTTTGAGCGGTTTACGACCAATATTTATCAGCATCCTCAGCCCTTTTATTTTTATCTATACGTGCTGCCGCTGATGACGCTGCCTTGGCTGCCATTGTGTGTTGCGGGCGTTTGGAAGGCGCTACGCAAGGTCGTTAAGCCCACGGACGGCAGTTTATCTTCGTCACTTCTGCTGTTCTCACTTGCATGGCTGCTCGTGCCGCTTGTTTTCTTCTCCGCATCAACATCCAAGCTTCCCGGATATGTTCTGGCCGCGGTGCCTCCGGCAATCATTCTTGCTGCTGCCTTTGCGTATGAGCTGTCGGCAAAACGGCGGGTTTGGAGCTCAGTTACCGCTATCGTGGCCGGAGCGACACTGGTGGTCGTTTCGATCTTGCTCTTGACTGCGTATCCGGCTCGGGCGCGGGAGGAATCCGCACAGCCCCTTCTCACGGCTGCAAATGAGCGCGGCTACGGCTCCGCAAAAGTCCTGCTGCTCCATTCGTACAACTTTGGAGCGGAGTTCTACGCTCAGGGCCGCTTTGACCATGATCCTACGGGCAAGCAGCTTCAGCTCTTTGGAGCCGAGGAAGTGCGGAGGGCGATCGAACACTCGGGCGGCTCGACCGCTTTAGTGATCGTGCCAAAGCAGTACGTGCCAAAGTTGTTTGAAAATGCGGATCTCGATGCTCAAATACTGGCCGAGAATAGCGCCGACGCCATCTTCGCCGTCTCGTTGAAGTAGACCTAGCCGGCAGCTCGCCTCAGCCGATCCATGAGTGCAACACCGATCCCGCTCTCGGTAACCTCCTGACAATATATCGTGTGAATCCCGCGGCGGTCGCAATCGCGAAGGAACTCATAGAGATGCCGCGCGTAGTCCTCGACATCACGGCAAATGAGCTGATGATCGAATGGGGTGACCGATCTCCCGAGACCGATGTAGGAGGTACCCGCAGCCTTCTCAATAGCGTCCGGGTGCTCGATGATGACGACCTTGGCGGTCGGTTTGTAGTGTCGATGACGAGTGCCGGGACTGCGGTCCGTCTTGTCGCCCACAGAACCCGCTCGCGTAGCACTGATCACCGTACGCAGATCTTCAAGCGTGACCGATCCGCTTCGCAAAATAACTGGGATAGCGCCCGTGCAGTCGACGACGGTAGATTCCAAACCCTTTTCCGTTGCATCACCTTGCAGAATGCAGTCGATCCGTTCGTCGAGGTCCTCAGCGACGGCTTGCCAGGTCGTCGGGCTCGGGCGGCCAGAGAGATTGGCGGATGGCGCGGCGACGGGAACGTTGCAGCACTCGAGAAACTCTAGGGCGACCAAAGCCTTTGGCATTCTGACCGCGATCGTTTGCAGACTCGCGCTCGCGACATCCGGCACCTTTCCATGCTTTGGCAGCACGACCGTCAGCGGCCCCGGCCAGAAACGCTCGATGAAGGCTCTCGCGGAGAATGTCACCTCGGATGCGACCTCAAGGACCTGGCTAACATTCGCCACATGCACGATCAACGGGTTATCCGATGGACGCTGCTTTGCATCGAATATCCTGCTAAGCGCACGTGCATCGAACACATTCGCCCCGAGCCCGTAAACGGTCTCCGTCGGAAACGCAACTATCCCGCCGCGTTTGATAAACTCGGCAGCCTCTGCAGGGTCTCGCGTGAGAATCGTGTTCATCCGATCAGACCAAAAGCTACCACATCGAAACATGAGGAACATAGGTGCCCTCTGTGCCTACATCATGAAAACTCTTAAACTTAAATAGTGACGCTGCAGGAAAAGCTAAAGACACTCCCGACCCGCCCCGGCATTTACATTCATAAGAACGCCGGCGGTAAGGTGATCTATGTCGGCAAGGCGAAGAACCTGCGCAACCGCGTCCGCTCCTACTTTCAGTCGAGCCGCAATCACGATCCAAAAACGAAGCAACTCGTAAAGGCCATCGCAGACTTTGAGTTTATCGTCGTTGATAACGAGATCGAGGCTCTGGTGCTTGAGTCAAACCTCATCAAAAAGCACAAGCCGCGATTCAACGTCTTTCTTAAGGATGATAAGTCCTATCCGCATCTCAAGCTGACCAACGAGCCGTTTCCGAAGGTCGTGATCACCCGGAAGATCGTGCGCGACGGCTCGAATTATTATGGGCCGTTTTTGCCCGCGACGGTCGCCCGCAACACACTGAATCTGATCAACCGCGCATTCCAGCTTCGCACGTGTGAGATCGAGATCGACGGCAAGCTGCCGCGTCCGTGTCTTGAATATCACCTGAAACGTTGCCTCGGGCCGTGCGTCAAGGGTCTGTGCACACAGGACGAATATCTGGAGGCCGCAGCCGACGTGAAGACTTTGCTCGAGGGCAAAAACAAAGAGCTCGCAAAATCGCTCGAGAGCCGAATGTGGCAATTCTCAGACGAGGGCAAGTTTGAGATAGCCGCGCGATATCGCGACCTGCACAAGACGGTCGTGGCACTGAGCGAGACGCAAAAAATGGCATCGATCGCCGAGCGTGATATCGACACGATCGGCTTTTACCGCGAGGGGCCGAAACTTGCGCTGCAGCTCTTTACCACGCGCGAAGGCCGCATCATCGGTCGCCGAGAATTCTTTTGGGAGGATCTGCCGTCGGACAACACGTTTGACGAGAGCGGATTTTTGAGCAATGTCCTGTCGCAGTATTACTCGACCGATTACGTACCGCTCGAGATACACGTACCGTGCGACTTTGCCGATCGTCAACTGATCGAACGAGCACTTACCGAACGCCGCGGTCGTCGGGTCCGGATTCTCGACCCAAAGCGCGGCAAAAATCGCCACCTCATAACACTCGTCGAGACGAACGCAAAGATCGCATTCGAACAGCGCTTTCGCGTGCTCAAGCCGGATTCGCAAAAGGTGCTTGAGGAGCTGCAGGACCTGCTTGAGTGTCCGTATTTTCCGGAACGGGTGGAATCGTTCGATATATCAAACATCTCCGGCAGCGAGAATGTTGCCGGCATCGTGGTTTTTGAGAACGGCAAGCCTGCTCGTGCTCAGTACAGGAGATTCATCATCCGCTCGGTCGAGGGGGCAAATGACTTTGCATCGATGAATGAAGCCGTCTTTAGACGCTATCGACGTGCTCTGGATGAGCAAAAGCCGCTGCCGCAGATCGTATTCATCGACGGCGGCAAAGGACAGCTTTCGGCCGCCGCCGCCGCGATGCGGGACCTCGATCTTGAGCAGATCATGCTGGTCGGACTCGTAAAGCCGCCAAAGCGTCACGGCGATATCTCGCACCTTCTCATCTTTGGCCGCGAGGACCAGCCGATACCTTTCGACAGGAATTCACTGGCATTTCGCCTCATCCTGCAGATCCGCGAGGAGACGCACAAGACGGCTGTGCAGTTTCATCGTAAGCGTCGCGAAAAGCGAGACTTCTCGTCCGAGCTCGCCGAGATCCCGGGCATTGGTGAGAAGCGCAAGATGAAGCTGCTGCGCTCTCTAGGGTCTATCGAGCGGATCGCAAAAGCATCGCTCGAGGAGCTGCGTCCATTTGTCGGCGCAAAGGCCGCGGGCGAGATCGTCCGGCACTTTGACGCCCAGCGGCATGTTGCGGACGCGAAGAGCGATTGACACGGGGCGCGTTTCTGGATTACCTTTCCGCTGTTCATCCGAACATTTCAAGGCGTTTAGATCTCAAGGAAAGGAGAATTCTTTATGCTCGTACGTATACTCATCGCCGGCATTGTAGGCGCTGTCGTTTCTATGATCGTAGGTTGGCTGCTATGGGGCATGCTGCTCGCGAACTACTTTGCCTCAACGTTGTCGCCCCTCGGCAAGAGCGTGATCGCGACCAACCCGCGGTTTTTGCCGCTGACCGTTGCGCAATTAGCCTTCGGTTTCTTTTACGCGTTCATCCTGGTGCGGTGGGCAAAGGCTACGAATCTAGTGTCCGGGCTCTTTGCGGGAGCGGTCATCGGATTCTTCCTCGCTCTCACGGGTGATCTGATGAATGATGCGTTCATGGTCGGGATTCACGTTGGGGCAAACACTCCGCCCATGCTCGTGGACATCGCGGGAGCGACCGTACTCGGCGCCTGCATCGGCGGTGTTCAAGGGCTTGTGCTGGGAATGATGGGCAAAGGCAGCAGCGCTCCATCAGAGGCGGCTGCGGCTTAGGCAAAGATCAGCGGTTCACAGCGGTTGAATTCTGGGCGGCGGCATCCGCCCAGAAGGGTACCTGCGTGTAAACCGTTGAGAACACGTCGGGGAGCGCGAAATCGCGTTTCACGATGCGCGCGGGGTCAAAGAACCATATTCCCGGCGGGTCCGCACGGCGGTCGTTTGAGGTCCATCCCCACGGCGGTCGCGCCACGTTAACCCCGCCGACTTTGCCCTGAAACGCCGACGCAAGCGGCCCAAGAACAACATCCCTGCTAACAGAGGCACCGCTCGACAGTACGCTGATCGTCATCGTGCCAAAGTCTCTGAATGAGGTGAAAGTCTGGTTGCCGTCGTGCACCCGCGCCTTTGGCCAAAGCGTGCCCGCGATCGGTAAAAGCTGATAGCCGACGAGCCCGCCGGTCACAACTTCCGGATCATCCGCACGGGCGGCGTAGCCATAGACGAGCCAGCCTTTTTCAGGCTTTACCGGATGCATCTCCCAAGGGACTATCCCGTGGCCCTTGGGCTCCACATACAGCTCAACGTGTTGGCCATCGAGAGTAAATTTCCCCTCAGCCGCTCTATCGCTGCCAATGGGGACATATCTGGAGAACGTGTTGTGGTGGAGCGTCTCGACAAAGACGACCCGTGCTGTTGAGAGGTCTTTGCCCTTTTTCTCTACCACGACGAGAGCTCCCTCCATATCGTTCTCGTGAGCGCTCACGGCCTCGGCGAGGCGTCCGGTGGGCTCGCGCCCCTCGGAAAAGATAACGGCACCCTTTCTGAGAAGCTCGCTGTAGATAACGCCCTTTGTATCCCCGCCTTTGTAGTCCCGAGCGTGAAAAACCGCGTAGTGGATGAAGTAGTGCGTCGGCGTCTCAGCGACTGAATAGTAAATGTAGGCCTTTAGCTTGAATGCCGGATCATCCGCGTGAGCCCAGTTGTTCGTGCCGTCCCAATCGCCGTCAAAATCAAAGTTCGTGATGTAGTCGCCGCGAGGATGCTCAGCCAATGCCTGATGAAAAACGGGTGCGAAGCGTGCCGCGATCTGCTCATCCGGTACCTGCGCGCACGTCACCGTAACGAGTCCGATCAGAACTGCCAGAAGGGCGATCATTGACGTAAGCATCAAGAGCAAGAGTAGCTACATTCAAATATAGCGTTGGTATTCCGAAGTACGTTGCCACGACCTGTTTACGGTCTCGGAGCACTTGCACTTAGGTGTGTTAACGCGGACAATAGGCGGCAACCCGTCAGCAGTATCAACGGCATTCCCAATAAGTAACTTCCCTGTTTTTTAGGAGGCATCATCCATGGCTGATTCCACTGACCGGATCTCTGGCAAAGAGATCGTCGCCGCCATTGTGGTTCTTGTGCTGATCGGTATCGGCATCTTTGTGACGCTCGGGATATTTAGCCGCGAGGCCGAGTCAAAAGAGATCGTCGTCTCTAACGCCGGCGAAAAGGACCCGGATCATCTTGAGGTATTTGTAAGGCTCCTCACCGTGGATCCCATCAAAGGCGATACAACGGCTCGCCTGGAGTTCGTGCCGCACGGTAGACTCAGTGCCGACGAGGCCGGCACACTCACACAGGATCTCAAGCTCTTCATACCATCAGCGAACGGCAAGACAGAGATCGATCTGAAGAAGGGTAAGCAGATCCCGCCCGTAGAGGCGGTTTTTAGCATGTATGGCGGGAATTCCGCCGATTATCCTTTTGACGCGCACATAGCCAGCTTTTACATTTACGTCGTCAAAGCCGCCCCGGGAATTGCCGATA
>JBJMGO010000242.1:0-1872 GCA_045807825.1 Pyrinomonadaceae bacterium
GAGTACGGCAGTAAAATTGTCCTCGGCACCACGGTCAAAAACGATCTTTTTTACATCCTCGCAGACGGCGTCAAGCGAAGTGCCGCGCGAGAGCATCCTTTGTATCTCGCGGTCACTGAGGTGCCGGGTGATGCCGTCGGAGCAGAGGAGAAACGACGTCCCGGCCTCGACCATGATCGTCTTTAGATCTGGCTGCACGGTGCCCTCGGCTCCGAGAGCTCGGCTGATCACGTTCTTTGATGGATGATTATCCGCTTGCTCCTCGGTCATGCGCCCGGCACGCACTTCTTCGGCCACCACTGAATGATCGTCGGTCTCGCGGTGAATGTTACCGTGAGGATCGACGCGATAGATCCGCGAATCACCTACGTGACCGATAGTTGCGATGTTGCCGTTGAGGTGAAGAGCGACGATCGTCGTCGCCATGGTGGCGAGCTGCGGCAGCTCGTGCGCCATTTGGAATATCGCGCTATTCGCTTTCTCCATTGCCGCGAGCATCGCGGTCTCGGCGTCGGAGCTTGGGCTAAGATTCGAGAACGCTTCTCCGAGTATTTCGACCGCCATCTGCGACGCGACCTCGCCTGCCTGCGCACCGCCAACGCCGTCTGCAACGGCGAAGATGCCGAATCCCGGCATCTCAAGATACGAGTCCTCATTCTCAGGGCGCTTGTCGCTGAGACCACGGTCGGAAACGGCTGCCGACGAGATGCGAAGTTCGTTATCCATTGCTTGCTGAGGCCTGGAATTCATCTCTTCTCCGATCGACGCTGTTGCGGTGCGAAAATGCCATCAGCATTCCGAGCATCGTAAGGCTTGTGATAAGGCTGAATCCTCCGTGGCTCACAAAAGGAAGCGTGATGCCGGTCATCGGCAGGGCGCGAGTGATGCCGCCGATATTCACAAGGGCCTGAAAGCCCAAAAATGCGGAGAGCCCGACGCAGCAGAGCTTAGAAAACATATCGCGGCAATCTCTCGCCGTCGCGACGCCTGCACTCACCAAAACAATTAGCGCAAAGGTTACCAACAACCCTCCAAAAAGTCCAAGTTCTTCGCCAATGGCCGCGAAGACATAGTCGGAGTCTGAAACAGGTATCAGCTCGGGATATCCGAGCCCTAGTCCGCGGCCAGTCGTGCCTCCCGATGCAAGTCCAAATGTCGCCTGTGCGGGCTGGAATGCCAAAATGTCGAACCACGCATCCACATTGATCGTCTTTTGCAGATCGGGGTCGTCCGCGAGCATCTGCGGCAGCGTGGGGTCTTTGTCGACGAGCCTTTTGTAGTACTCGTCGTAATCCTTTTTCCACCAGGAGGTGTCGGGCGTCGGCGGGTCAAAACCGTCGAGCCAAAGATGAAAACGCTGTTGGATACGGTCGGGGAGAATGGTCTTGACCGGTGTAGCAACTGTTGGCAAGAGCGGGATCTTAGCTTGAGTAGAGTCTGGTAAAGCTCCCACGATCAGGACAGCGGCCACGAGCACTACACTTCCAACGAGCACAAAACGTTGAGCAAACCTTCTGATCGCGATCAGGTACAGCGTCGCGTAAACGGCCGAGAAAACCATCATCTGGCCAAAATCTTTCAGCACGAAGAAGGGAAGAAACGGCAGCACCGCCATAAAGACCAGCGGCAGCGCGTCCTTTGCTCGTGGAATGCCCCAGTAGGTGCGCGAAAGATTTTTGTAAAGCACCGCGAGAATCGCGGCAAAGCCGATGAGGAACGGGATCTTTGCGGGCTCCCACGGAGTCAAGTTCCCGGTGAATTTGCCCGCACGCGAGGTCACAGCCGCAAACAACAGCGGAACGAGCGTCAGCAGCACGATGGCGAATCCATTCTTTTGCGCGAGCTCAAGCATGTCGCTGCGGCGGAAGATGA
>JBJMGO010000243.1:0-3133 GCA_045807825.1 Pyrinomonadaceae bacterium
CAAAGTCGAGTTGAGTCCGAGTGCGAGGACTGTGATCTCAGCGAGAAATGGCACGAATGACACGCGTCTCAGCCAGGAACAAACTTGCAGCCTCCGCTCGAATACCGCTTTATATCGCCGCTCGTATTCGGCGGCGAGGTGCTGGACATCGGGCATTGCGGTGATGCATTCGGCCGCGCCCTTTGCGCTTTGAAGGGCGAGCAGCATCCCACTCCCGGTAAAAGGATCAATGAATGCGGCCGCGTCACCGACAGTTAACAACCCGGTCAACGGCGACAAACCGCCGCGGCCAAAGCGTTCGATCGGCACGGCAAGCCAGTCGTGTTTGAGTCCAACGTCACGAAAGACGTATGAAGCGCGTTTATTGGAGCAGACGATCTCGTTGAACACGCGTGTCGCATCGCTGCGGAGTCTCTTTACATCAGCCGCCGAGGCGATAAAGCAGACGTTGTAAAGTCCGTTCTCGACACGATTCGTGCCGCCGTACCCGCCGCGATACGAGAATATCTCGCACCTATCGGCCGGGATATCGACGTTGCGAACGTGTGCTTTGAAAGCTACGAACTTAGCCCTCGTGGGCTGATCAAGCTCGCTCTTTCGAGCGAGAGCCCGAGCACGGCCGGTCGCGTCGATCACGATCGGGGCGAAGATGGTCTGCTCATCACCATCCTTTTTGATATGGACACCGGTGACGCGTCCGCCATTCATCTCAAGACCTACAGCCGCTGTCTTTTCAAAAACCTCGACGCCGACTTGCCTCGCTCGCTCCATCAGCCGCAGGTCCATCTCGGCACGGCTGAGGCCGAGGGCGTCGGCGTAGACGCTGCCGAACATCGCACTCGGCACTGTGACACCGCGACCGCCGCGACCGTAGAAGATGGTTTCTGAGATGGCGGCTCCGTCAGACTTTTGCATTTCATCGAGAACACCGAGCTCAGCAAAATGCTCCAGACACTCCGGAGAGATGAATTCGCCACACAGCTTTTGGCGCGGAAATCTCTCTTTCTCGATCAGCAAGACACTCTTTCCGGCGGCGGCGAGACGGATAGCGGCCGACGAGCCCGCGGGGCCCGCACCTACTATGGCGATGTCGTAATGGCTGCTCATCTTCCGGACAGTACGAGGCGATTGGCTCGTGAATGCTCGACCTTTACCTCGGAGACACCCGACCTCTTTGCGAGTGCAAGTAGCTCTTCGGCCGTAAAACTCCTCAATATCGACAAGGCTCCGTCCTCGCGGGTGAACCTCTGAAAGAGCAGCGGACTGACCGCTCGCCAGGCGTAATATCCGATCGGGTGGCGGTTGAGATCGATCGCAAAAAAACGGCGCCGGGCGACACGTCCCATCTCGCCGATCAACGTCATCGCGTCATCATCCGACAGGTGATGAAGCACGAGCGTGCAGATCACGTAGTCCACAGAATGGTCGTCAAATGGAAGGCTCAAGCCGCTGCACATGACCGGCTGAATGCCTGTGGTCTTTTTCTCAAGCGCGACAGAGCCTAGAGCGTCCGCACTCGTCTCGCCTGCTATAGCAAAGACATCTCTATCGCTGAGGTCTTTTTTGATCAGCTTGAGAATGTTGCCGGTCCCAGCGCCTATATCGAGAACCGAAATATAGTGTTGACCGCCGTATCGCGCGTGCCGGATGAGTGAATTCTTTAGAGCCCGCCGCTCGCCCCAGAAGCCGTGGACAAACCGCATCTCGCGCTGCCAGCGTGCATATTCAGCGGCCGTGTAATCGCCGGTGTCCAGTCGTTCGAGTTGATGAGATCGGTGGCGAAACTTCTCGAACATCACGCCTCATACCGCTCCACGACAAGAGCACTGTTCTTGGATCCAAAGCCGATGCAGTTACAGAGAGCAACGCGGACGTCAGCCTCGCGAGCTACTTTGGGAACGTAATCGAGGTCGCATTCGGGATCTGCTTCATCAAGATTGATGGTCGGCGGGATCTTGCCGGTTGTCATCGCACAGAGCGTCGCCGTCAGACCGGCCGCGCCGCTTGCTCCTTGTGGATGCCCGACTTGCGATTTTGTCCCAGACATCGGAATTCTGTGAGCGTTGCCGTTGAGCGCAAGCTTGACCGCCTGCGTCTCGATGCGGTCGTTGAGGAGTGTTGACGTGCCGTGGAGGTTCACGTAGTCGACATCCGCGGCGGTGCGGCCGGCGTCCCTGAGAGCGAGGTTCATCGCCCTTGCGGGCTCTATGCCGCTGTCGTCGAGGCGTACGCGATGATAGGCGTCACAGGTCGACCCGTAGCCGGTGATCTCGGCGTAAATGTTTGCTCCGCGTCCGAGTGCGCGGCCGAGTTCCTCAAAGACAAAAACGTACGATCCCTCGCCTAGGACCATTCCCGTGCGATCCCGCGAGAATGGTCTTGAGCCGCGATGGGGCTCATCATTCCAATCGGAGGTGAGCACCGTCATCACGTTAAAGCCTGCAAAGATCCCCGGCGCGAGCGGGGCGTCGACGCCGCCGGTGATCATCACATCCTGTCGCCCCAATGCGATGTGCTCCGCGGCATAGAACATCGCATCCGTCGAGCTCGTACAGCCTGTCGAGACGATGTGCGACAGACCCTTGAGCCCGAATGCCATCGATACCTCTGACGACAATCCGCCATGCGTCGAAGATGGGATCGTGTACACGCTTCCCTTGCTGACCGGCCCGAGATACCAATATGCGTATTGCCTCTCAGTGAATTCAAAGCCGCCGCCGCCCGTGCCTATCTGCACACCAAAGGAGCGCCTTTCCTCGAGCGACAGGCTACTGGTGTCGATCGACGCATCCGCGATCGCCATTCGAGCACCTGCAAGCAGCAGCGGTACAGTGCGTGCGACGTGCTTCCGATCCTTTGGGTTGAGCTCGGCTTCCCAATCAAAATCCTGCACCTGTGCAGCGATCTTTACGGGCGAATCCGTGACGTCAAAGCTCTCGATCCGACGCACGCCGCTCTCGCCCCTGAGCATCGCCGCCCAGACGTCGTCCTTGCCCTTGCCGAGAGGGGTTACGCAGCCGATACCGGTGATGACGACGCGACGAGGCCGTGTGAGATCGGTAAACATAATGGGCAATTAGCTAGAAAAGGATACCATTCGCGATCTGTTCTCAACTTGGATGCCGTACCAGAA
>JBJMGO010000244.1:0-5176 GCA_045807825.1 Pyrinomonadaceae bacterium
CCATCGCAAGATTGGCTGCATCACAGCGTTCAACATTCAGAAAACGAGCGGTGTCCTCCCCGGATTTGCACTTTCGCCGCTGCAATTTACATAGGCTAAGATGGTGGCGGACACGCCTTACCGTCGACTCAACAATATGAAAAAGCTGACCGCCTGGGCTCTGCTGCTCTCGACCTGGTTCACGTTTGTCGCCCCCGCAGGGCGTTTGAACGCACAAGTGACGGGCCGTGCGATGGAAAACAAGATGAAGGACGTGCCAAATGGATTGACCTTTCGCCTGAGCGAGGGCACCGAGGGCGCCGAGAAGCGCGTAAAAACGGGTCTCCCATCAACCGATCCGCTCTCGCAGACTGATGCCAACGGCATTCTCAAGCGCCTGCCCGACATCAAGAGCGATCCTAACGATCAGACCGACTTTGCAAAACGAATCGGTACACTGCCCGCGCCAAAGACGGGTAACAAGATACCCGTAAAATTCCCCTCCGACGACATGCGTGCGGCTCCCGCCATTGATATGTCCGGCAAAACGCTGGAGGTGCTGCGCTACTCGCCTGAGGGTGAGGTGACGCTTGCTCCCGACCTGAGCATCACGTTTTCCCAGCCGATGGTCGCGGTCACCTCTCAGCAGCAGGCGGCCGAATACGCGCCAGTCGAGCTGACGCCCCAGGTGCCGGGACGCTGGCGTTGGCTGGGTACAAAGACACTGATGTTCGACACGGACAAGCGTTTTCCGATGGCGACGAAATTCACGGCACGCGTGCCCGCGGGTACGAAATCGGCAAACGGTCAGGCTCTCCAAAAAGACATGACGTGGACGTTCACGACACCGCCGCCAAAGGTCGAGCAGATGTGGCCGGCGAACCAGACGGTCAGACGCGATGCGTTGATGTACCTCCAATTTGACCAGGCGATCACGCCTGAGGCGGTACTGCGAACGATCTCGGTAATGGGCGGCGGCCGCGGTCTGCAAACGCGGCTTGCGACGCAGGCCGAGATCGACGCGGACAGCACTGTCTCGTACTACACGAAACAGGCGCAGCCGGGACGATGGCTGGCTTTTAGAGCCATAAACAGCGAGGGCGGCATTGACGCTTTGCCGGGTGCGACGGGTATCACGGTCGACGTCCAAAAGGGAACACCGTCCGCTGAAGGGCCGCTCACGACGGCAGCGGACCAGACGTTCAGCTTCCGGACCTACGGCCCGCTCAAGTTCAACCGCGGCTACTGTAATTACGAGAGCTCCAAGGTGTGCTCGCCCTACGACACTTGGTATCTGGAATTCAACAACGCGATTGACGGATCAAAATTCGACAAGTCGATGATCCATGTCGAGCCGGCCATCGAAGGGCTGACGTTTGTTCCGTCCGGACAGTACATATACATTTCGGGCGTGAAAAAGGGAAATACGACCTACAAGGTCACCATCGATCCGACCATCGCCGACATTTTTGGACAGAAGCTTGGCACGACGGTGACGGCGACTTTTCGCGTGGGCCGAGCCGAGGCCGAACTGAGTGCGCAAGGCGGCACGATGACGGTGCTCGACCCGACGGCGAAACAGACATTCTCGATCTATTCGACCAACTACTCGAATGTGAAGGTCCGGCTCTATGCCGTGCGGCCGGAGGACTGGCGTGCCTTTCAGGATTACCTGCGGCACATCAATTACGACGACTCGAGCAAAAGGCCGGAGATTCCGGGGAGACTCGTCTCGGACGATGTCGTCGAGATAGCTAACAAACCTGACGAAATGGTCGAGACGCGGATCGACGTCGCCAAGGCGCTCAACGGTGGGTTTGGCAACGTCATCGTGGACATCGAGCCGACGATCAAAAAGGACAAGTACGACCGGACGCGGATATTTCAATGGCTGCAATCGACGCAGATCGGGCTAGACGCTTACGTCGACAGCGATCAGCTAGTGGGATTTGCTACCGAGATGCGAACAGGACGGCCGATGGCGGATGTCGATCTGTTTATCTATCCGAATGGCAAAAGCGTTTCGCTAAACGGCTCAGATGACAGCGGCAAAACGCCTGAAGGCGTCACTCTTACCTCCGTGGCGACGGCGGTTTGGGATTGGGTCACGGGGCAGCACTCAAGTGCTCCGAGCGAAGTCACCGCAACGGACGAGTCAGGCTCGGCGATCGACGCTGAGACGGTCCCCGAGGCGCAGACCAATCGCACCGGCGACAACGGCATTCTGCGGCTGCCGCTTCCGGACACCTTCAACCAGAACGGCGGCCCGAATATGCTCATCGCCCGACGCGGCAAGGATGTCGCGTTCCTGCCGGAGAACAGCGAGTACTACTACAACGATCAGGGCAGCTGGTATAAGAAGCCGCAGATCGATCAACTGCGGTGGTTCACGTTTGACGACCGGAAAATGTACAAGCCTAAGGAAGAGGTTTCGGTAAAGGGGTACATCCGCACGATCCAGGCCGGGAAGCTCGGCGACGTAGCTCCTATCGGTGCTGCTAAGACGTATTACTGGTCCGCAAAAGATCCCAGGAACAACGAGATTGGCAAGGGGCAGATAACGACGAATGCTTTTGGAGCATTCGACCTCAAGTTCAAGCTCCCTGACAACACGAATCTTGGTTATGCGAGGGTTGATTTCTCGACCGAGGCCGGCGTGTCGCCTGAATATTCGCACCAGTTCCAGATACAGGAATTTCGCAGGCCCGAGTTCGAGGTCTCGGCAAAGGTCGAGAGCGAGGCGCCGTTCTTTGTCGGCGACAAGGCTAATGTTAGTGTGCAGGCGAGCTACTACGCCGGCGGCGGGCTCGCAAACGCCGAGACTAATTGGACCGTCACCGCAACGCCAACTAATTATTCGCCGCCGAATCATGATGATTTCAATTTCGGCATGTGGACACCCTGGTGGGGTTGGTACGACTACGGCGAAGGCTACGGCGGACGCGGCGGCTACGGCGGCGGGAGCACGCAGACCTTCAAGGGCGTGACCGACGCGGGCGGCAAGCATCTGCTCAAGATGGACTTTGTCTCGGCGAATCCACCGCGACCGTACGCGATATCCGCAGCGGCATCGGTGCAGGACGTCAATCGCCAGACATGGTCGAGCTCGACATCGCTCTTGGTGCATCCCTCGTCGCTGTACGTCGGTATGAAGACGCCGCGCACGTTCGTCCAAAAGGGCGAAAAGATCTCTATGGACTCGCTCGTCACCGACATAGACGGCCAAAATGTCACGGGTCGCGACGTTGAGATCAAGGCCGTTCTCAAGGACTGGGATTTTGAAAAGGGAAGCTGGGTCGAGAAGGTCGTCGACGAGCAGACATGCAACGTCAAGTCGGGCGAAAAGCCCCAGACTTGCGACTTTGTCGCGAAGCAAGGCGGACGCTACACGATCACCGCGACGGTGATGGATGACAAAGAGCGTTATAACGAGTCGGAGATGACGGTCTGGGTGCCGGGCGGCAAGACGCCGCCGAAACGCAACGTCGAGCAGGAGCAGGTGCAGATCATTCCGTCTAAGAAGGAATATCAGCCGGGCGATGTGGCCGAGCTTTTGGTGATCGCGCCCTTCACACCAGCCGAGGGCGTGCTGACGCTGCGGCGCGACGGGATCGTCAAGACCGAGCGGTTTAGCATGCGCGACTCCTCGATCACGCTCAAGGTTCCGATAGATCCAAAGTACCTTCCAAATGTTACTGCTCAGATCGATCTCGTCGGTGCCGCCGACCGCACCGACGACAAGGGAGAAGTAGATCCAAAATTAGCTAAACGTCCGGCCTTTGCGAGCGGCACGCTTGGTCTCTCGATCTCGACCGCGTCCCGCCATCTGACCGTGTCCGCCGAGCCGACCGAGAGCACCCTCGCTCCCGGTGCCGAGACAAAGGTCAACATCGACGTCAAAGACAGCCGCGGCGAGCCCGTCGCGAATAGCGAAGTCGCGCTCATCGTCGTTGACGAGAGTGTACTAGCGCTATCCCGCTACACGATCGCCGATCCGCTCGATACCTTCTATTCACAACGTGGTACAGGGACGACGGATTATCATCTGCGGCAACAAGTGCTGCTGGCTAATCCCGGTGATATTAAGAAAGTAGTGGTTTTTTCTGGGCAAAGGGCGAGGTCGAATAACTTCGCACTGGATGGAATGGAGAGCCGCGCGGCAGGCGGAGTAATGCGAGCCGCGCCCGCTCCAATGTCGAAGGCAATGAACATGGCAGCCGATGAGGCTAGCGTGAAGACTGAGGAGAAGGACAAACAGCCCGAGCAACCCGACCCGGCGATCGCGCTGCGGGCAAACTTTGACGCACTTGCTATGTGGTCGCCGACAGTTAAGACCGATTCAAACGGCCACGCGGTGATCCCGTTCAAGCTGCCGGACAATCTGACGCGGTATCGCATCACGGCGGTCTCGGTGGACAGCGGCAACCGGTTTGGCAAGGCCGAGTCGAACATCACGGCCAAACAGCCACTGATGGTTCGCCCAAGTGCGCCCAGGTTTATGAACTTTGGCGATCATGTTGAGCTGCCGATCGTGGTGCAGAACCAGACGGATAAGGACATGGCCGTGGACGTCGCTATCCGCGCGACGAACGCGTCGCTTGGTGTCAGTAGCCCGCACGTTAGTAAGGGCCAGTCTGATGCTGAAGTGGCCCTCCCCAACGGTCGGGCTACTGACACGGATGGGCGCCGCGTGATGGTCAAAGCCAACGACCGCGTCGAGGTGAGATTCCCGGTCTCGACGGTGAAGGCCGGAACGGCACGCTTCCAGATCGCGGTGTCGTCGGGGGCATATACGGACGCTGCCGAAATAAGCTTACCCGTGTGGACTCCGGCGACGACGGAGGCATTTGCGACGTACGGCAACACGGACCAAAACGGCGCGATCGTGCAGCCGGTGCAGACGCCCGGCGATGTGTTCCCGCAGTTTGGCGGGCTGGAGGTAACGACCTCTTCGACGCAGCTGCAGGAGCTGACCGACGCGTACATTTCGCTCTATCGCTACCCATACGAATGCTCTGAGCAGATCTCATCGCGAATGATCTCGATCGCCGCGATGCGTGATGTCCTCGATGCCTTTAAAGCGAAGGAGATGCCGTCAAAGGCCGAGATCGAATCCCAATTCAAACGTGACATCGAGATCCTTCAGTCGCGACAGCGTGACGACGGCAGCTTTGGCTTGTGGAAGCGCGACAAGGAG
>JBJMGO010000245.1:0-13721 GCA_045807825.1 Pyrinomonadaceae bacterium
CGCGACGTCCTCCCCGATCGCGGCTGCAAGCCGATCGGCGATCATTTCAAACCGCTCATTGCACTCGATCTTTCTCAGAGACCGCAGCCCCAGCCCCAGCGTGATCACACTTTTGTCGATCGACGAATGCACGTGCTCCGAGCAGTACACACGCATCAACGGCAGATCGTCGCGGCCTGACATTCCGAGGTCTCGCACCTTCATACCCGCACGTTCGCGACCAGCGGCGATCGCATGCATCGTCGAAACCGAAGCGGTGTCGTAGATGATCCCCTCAAATCTGTCGGGCAGCCCCAGCATCTGCCGCAGCCAGTCGAGCGTGACATCCTCGAGCTCGGTCGATGCGGGCGAGGTACGCCACAGCATCGCCTTCATGTCGAAAGCCGCCGCAAGCATCTCGCCAAACACGCCTACTGACGAGGTAGATGTGGAAAACAGGCCGTGAAAATTCGGATGGTTCCAATGAGTGACCGCTGGCAAGATCAGTCGATCGACGTCCTCGATCACCTTTGCAAAATCTTCACCTTGCTCAGGCGGTGTCGCAGGCAAGCTATCCTTGAGCCAACCGGGCTCAACTTGTGACAATACCGGAAACGTCTCGATGTGCTCAAAATAGTCCGCGATCCAGTCGACAAGCTGATAGCCGTAACGGCGAAACTCATCGTCAGGCATGTCGCCGAGGCGATTTTCCTCAGATTTCATAGATGAAGAAGTGGACCTGACAAACCGGTCTAACACTCGACACTTTTCGTAATACACGTATAATAGCACCAACGAAATTCTCGCCAACGACCAGTAAAATTTCCGTTCGACGCTCTCCCAAGCGTCTTTCTCGAGTTAGTTCGATCCGTACTTTGCAGAGGCGGTAGCGACATGAATGGCTGAAGCGGCAGAACTTGAAACCACCACCAAGGAGGGCTTCGTCCGCGGGCTCGGTCTCCTCGATTCAACGATGATCGTCGCCGGGTCGATGATCGGATCGGGGATCTTTATCGTCTCCGCCGATATTGGGCGCCAGGTCGGCTCTCCCGGCTGGCTGCTTGTGGTGTGGATCATCACCGGGCTGCTGACTGTCGGAGCCGCTCTCTCATACGGCGAACTGGCTGCCATGATGCCGCGTGCGGGTGGAATGTACGTCTATCTCAAAGAGGCGTACGGGCCGCTGTGGGGCTTTCTCTTCGGGTGGACGCACTTTCTCGTGATCGGCACGGCGACCATCGCAGCGGTAGGCGTGGCGTTTAGCAGGTTCACCGGCGTATTTATCCCGCAGATCGCCGAGGACAAATACCTCATCGAGCCTATCCGCGTCGGCACATCGAGCTACGCCTTCTCACTCTCCACGGCTCAACTGCTTGCTATCGTGATGATCCTCCTGCTGACCGCCCTCAATACGCGCGGGCTGAAGTTTGGCAAGATCGTCCAAAATATCTTTACGACCGCAAAGACAGGCTCGCTCTTCGCACTGATCGTCCTCGGCATCATTGTGGGAGCGGTTTACTATCCGAATATCTCCACTGCGAATTTCGGTGACCTCTGGACCGTCCGCGGCAGCCTGCAGGACGTCGACACGTGGGGAATGGCTCTAAAGGCTACGGTCCCCTTTGGCCTTTTCGTCGGCATCTGCGTCGCCCAGACAAACTCACTCTTCTCGGCGGATGCATGGCACAACGTGACCTTCACCGCGGGCGAGGTTAAGAACCCAAAGCGGAATCTTCCGCTATCGCTTCTGCTCGGCACCGGCGGCGTGATCACGCTGTACCTACTCGCGAACGTGGCGTATCTGATGACGTTGCGTTTCGAAGACATGCAGAAGGTCGCTGCCGACAGGGTCGGTTCAGCCTCTCTCGAAGTCGTTTTTCCCTTGATCGGCGCAAAGCTGATGGCCGCCGCGATCATGGTGTCTACGTTCGGCTGCAACAACGGGCTGATCTTCTCGCAAGCACGCGCGTATTATGCGATGGCGTGCGACGGGCTTTTCTTTAAGAAGGTGGGTCGGCTCAACAGGTTTCATGTTCCCGGCTGGGCTCTTTGGGTCCAGGGTCTTTGGGCTTCGTTTTACGTGCTGCCCCGCACAGTCAAAGCAGGAACGACAGCAGGCACGCTCGCGTACGGCAACCTGTATGGAGATCTTCTAACTTACGTGATCTCAGCGGCGCTGATCTTTTACATTCTCGCGATCGCTGCAGTTTTTGTGCTCCGGGTGAAACGTCCCGACGCCGAGCGCCCGTATAAAGCAGTGGGATACCCGATCATCCCCGCGCTCTACATAATAGGAGCCGCCGTCATTCTGGTCGTGCTATTCGTGTACCAGACGACAGCGACGTGGCCCGGGCTGTTGATAGTTCTCACAGGCGTACCTGTATATTTCTTGTGGCGGAATTCGCCCTCGCGTCCGACCGCGGATGTAGTGTAAAGTTTCTCGAACAACTCTTAGGAGGCATTAATGTCACTTTTTGCGACAAAACCTATCTCAAGGATCATCGCCGAGGCTGAGGAGACCGGCGAGCATACCTTAAAAAAGACCCTCAGCGCTCTCGATCTCACCACACTCGGCATCGGTGCCATCATCGGAACGGGTATCTTTGTGCTGACGGGTCAGGCTGCTGGTAAACATGCAGGCCCGGCGGTCGTGATCTCGATGATCCTCGCGGGCATCGTCAGTGCGTTCGCCGCCCTATGCTATTCAGAGTTTGCGGCCTCGGTCCCCATCTCAGGCTCTGCGTACGCGTACGGTTATGGCACGCTTGGCGAATTTGTCGCATGGATCATCGGTTGGGATCTCATCCTCGAATACGCTTTCGGTGCGGCGACGGTAGCGGTTGGATGGTCGGGCTATGTCGTAAGCCTTTGCCAGACGCTTGGTATCAATTTCCCGCTTGCGCTCAGCAAGGGGCCATTTGACCCGCCTATACAAGCGACCGATGGCACGATGGTGCAGGGCATTGTTAATCTGCCGGGCCTCCTCATTGCAGTCGCGGTCACGTTGCTCCTTATCCGCGGCATTAAGGAGTCCGCGAGTTTCAACTCGGTGATCGTCATCATCAAGGTGCTCGTCGTCGTGCTCTTTATCATTGCCGGCATCGGCTATGTGAATAAAGGCAACATGGGCATCGGGTGCGTCGCCGGCTCGTCCGGCTGTGCTGAATTCATGCCCTATGGCTTTAGCGGCGTGGTGACAGGCGCGGCCGTGATCTTCTTTGCATATATCGGTTTTGACGCCGTCTCAACCGCTGCACAAGAGGCGAAGAATCCTCAACGCGATATGCCGATCGGCATCATGGGATCCTTGGCGATATGTACCGTGCTGTACATCTTGGTAGCCGGGATACTGGTCGGGCTTGTTGATTACAAGCTGCTGACGAACGCCGCCGCCCCGCTCGCGACCGCCATTGACGAAGCCCTCAAAGCTCAGCAAGGGACGACCGTCGGCGTCATGGGTAAGATCCTTGGTTACTTCTCGACATACATCATCAAGATCGGGGCCGTACTTGGACTAAGCTCGACGATGGTCGTTATGACGATGGGCCAGCCGCGCGTCTTTTATTCGATGTCAAAGGACGGTCTGTTACCCGCATGGGCGGCAAAGATCCATCCCAAATTCCAAACCCCTCACATTACCACCGCGATCACCGGAACGATCGTTGCCATTCTCGCAGGAATAGTGCCGATCAGCCTGCTTGGTGAATTGGTGTCGATCGGTACGCTCTTCGCATTTGTGATCGTGGGCACGGGCATCATCCTGCTGCGGTCCTCAAATCCGAATCTCAATCGCCCGTTCAAGGTGCCGTTCTCACCCTTCATACCGATCGGTGCGGTTGTCTCTGCGGCGTACCTGATGAACAGTCTTCCGCTGGATACATGGATTCGTCTTATAGACTGGATGGCCATCGGACTATTCATCTATTTTGGCTACAGCTACTCGCACAGCCATCTTGGGACCGAGGGCGTGGAGGCAGACGCGCTGCCGGCAAACTACAAGGCCCCGATGGCGGCCCTCGTGGGAATGTTGTTGGTCATCGCGCTCACGATCTATCAGGTCACGGCCTCCTCAGCAGGACTTGGACTCGGCTTAAATCCTGGAGCTAAGGCGGAAGACAATATGGCGGTGAATCTTGGCATTCGCCTCTTTGCGTGGATCTTGACGACCGCACTTGTTTACATGCTCATGTATGGCAAGAGCGGCGGTAAGGAACGGCCGACCAGTACAAGGACGATCGGCCTCGCCCTGTCGTCGATAAATATTGTTATTTGGATCGGTATCACCTATTGGTACTTCAAGTACCTTCATAACCCCGGAATGTAAGCCGGGACGCATTCCAGCAGCCACCGGTCGACAGAGGAAGCTCTGTTCACCGGTGGCTTTTTCATGCAAAAAACTATTCTCAAATGGGCGGCGACTCTCGGTGCTGGCGTCGCCATCGCCATCATCCCTCCGCCTGAGGGCGTTGAATATAGATCGTGGCTGCTGCTCGCGATCTTTATCGCGACTATCGTCGGCTCGATCGTCCAGCCCCTTACCGGAAGCGCGATCGTTCTGCTCGGCGTCACCGCGACAGCGGTCTTTGGCGTGCTCAAGCCATTCGACGCACTCAAAGGCTACGCTGATCCGGTCGTCTGGATCGTCCTCTCCGCATTCTTCCTCTCGGTTGCTGTTATCAAGACAGGTCTCGGCCGCCGCATCGCATTGACATTCATCCGTGCCATGGGGCGAAGCACGTTTGGCCTGAGCTATGCCTTGATCGGGACAGACTTCGTACTCGCCTCGGTCGTACCGTCGAATGGCGCTCGAAACGGCGGCATCGTGATCCCGATCACGATCGCCGTCAGCGAGAGTTACGATTCACGGCCTGACGACGGCACCGCACCGCGGCTCGGCGAGTATCTGATGTACCTGCTCTATCAGAGTGAGGTCATCATCGGCGCAACATTCCTGACGGGACACGCGGGCAATTTTGTGATGCAAAAACTGGCGCACGACAATGCCGGTATCGAGATCACGTACTTTGGCTGGCTCGCCGCCGCGATCGTGCCTTCGCTGTTGTCGCTGGCGGTGGTCCCGGCGCTGATCTATAGCTTCTTCCCGCCCGAGACAAAGCGGACTCCCGAGGCACCGGTCTACGCAAAAAATGAGCTCCAGAAGATGGGCGCTGTCAGCAGACACGAGTGGTACCTCATCGGTACGCTAGTTGGCGTGATATTCCTCTGGACCATGCAAGGGAGGCTGCACTCGATCGACCCCTCTATCATTGCTCTCTCAGGGATCGGATTTCTGCTGCTGACAAAGGTCATTACCTGGACCGAGCTGATGGGCGAAAAGAATGCGTGGTCCACATTCATCTGGTACGGCGGTCTGGTCAACATGGCCACGGCACTCGGCGAGACGGGCCTTACTAAACTATTCGCCGAAACAGTAGCCGCACGAACGACGGCTATGACGTGGGTCGCCGCTCTCGCGGTGCTGATCGTCGTCTATTTCTACGCACACTACGTTTTTGCATCCGTCACCGCTCACGCCCTTGCAATGTACGCGCCCTTCCTGATCGTGACCATCACCGCGGGAGCTCCCGCGGGTCTCGCCGTGCTTCTGCTGAATTACTTCTCCACCCTCAGCGCATCACTGACACACTACGGCACAACGCCGGGCCCGATCTACTTTGGCACGGGCTACGCCAAACAAGGCACCTGGTGGAAGATCGGCTTTCTCACCTCGGTCATAAACATCGCGATCTGGTCCACCGTCGGCATCGCCTGGTGGAAGCTCCTCGGTTGGTGGTAAAGAAAAGGCGGGGCCATTTGACCCCGCCAGAGTGACCATTCTTGGAATGGCTCTAATACAGAGCGGTAAAATTCAGATCGCTCACGGCATCAGTCAGATTCAATATCTTTGGACCGAATGTAAATCGCCGTGCTCCCACAACGAGCGTGTACACCTCTCCACTTTGCACATTACTGAACGTGTAATAGCCAAACGCATTCGAGACCGCCGTTCTCGTCTTGCCGTCCGGGCCAGTCATCATCACCGTCGCACCTCGCAACCCGGCTCCCGAGTTTGTCAGGACGCGTCCGCCGACGGACACCTTCGCAGCCGTTGGGACGTTGGTAACTATCGCGAATGGCGACAACGACGTTAACCCCGTCGTGCAGATCGTCTGCGTCCCGGAGTTGATGCTGTTAAGATCGGTCCTATCCACCCAAGTTCCACTCTCGAAATGCTTGATCCTGAGCATGTTAAATGCCGATGGCGCGGATACAGCGGGCACGTGAAAACAAACGGTCGGCGACCCCGAAAACACCGCCGTGGTAGCTATGTCATAAAACAGCCCGATCGGATTGGAGAACGGTGGTCGCGGCAGCTGAGTACCATCTATCGGTATCTCCTGAGTGAGTCCGGCCGTTGTTACTGACGGGTATGAGACCGTCGCATCCCCCACGCTCACGCCTACGCTCTGCGGCCCCGATGGCGTCACGGCTGCTACGCGGCTTCGAGCAGATCTGGACAGTGCCTGAGGGGCCGCAAAGCCCGTAACCGTTGTCGCCGTCTTGAGCTTTCCGGCCAGCCCGGCGTTGTAGATCGAGGTGAATTCGGCCTGGGTCAGCGCGCGATTGTAAACTGAAACTTCGTCGATCAAGCCATTGAAGAAACTTTCGTTCGCAGGACTACTACAAAAGGCATCGCTCCTGAACCCGCCGATGAAACCAAAATTGCAGTTCGTGTTGATCGACGCAAGTGACGCGTTTGTGATCGGCGTCGCATCGGATGTGCCGTCAACGTAAACATTCCCGGTTGTTCCCTGACGCGTGCCCACGATGTGATGCCAGGCGCCGTCATTGAGGACTCGTGTCCCGATGACGTCTATAGTATGAAAACCAGTGTCTCGAATAGAAAATTCAGCATTTCCGGTGTCTGTAATGCGCAGACCCGCAAACGCCCCGTTAGAGGCATATCCGTCCGCGTAGATGACGCCATTGGATCCTGCCAAGGGTAACGTTGTGAAATTTACCCATGCTTCGATGGTCAGATCGCCTGCCCCGAAGTTCAAGCTGGGATTCGGCGAGCCCGAGGTGTCGATCGAATCATCTATGCCGTCAAACCTAAATCCCTGCCCAACCTTCCCCGAAGCAAAGCCTGCGCCGTTTCGCAAAATGCCGTCGTTTGCATTGCCTGAAATATCACGAGCATCGCCGTCACCGCCCCACCATCCGACAAGCCCTGTCGGAGGCACCGTCGCCGTCGGCTTGCACATCCCAGCCTGGCCAGAGCCATAAAGGGCAGTGATGTCGGCTGCAGTGAGGGCCCTGCTAAATATCGCGACCTCATCCATCTGGCCATTCCAGTTGCGACCGCCGCCACCCCAGCGCCCAAGGCGCAGGAACTGTGTGCCGTTGTATGGAATGGCAAAGGTGCCCGCCGCCACGACCGCGCCGTTGACGTAGACGCTGACAGCATTCGACGCGTCGTGCGTTACCACTACGTGCTGCCAAACGTTCGGCGTCAGAGTGAAATCCGGCGTGCCGGAGAAAGCGTAGACATTCGTATTTGTACTGTCCTGTTGCAGGACCCAGTTCTGAGCGCCGGTGTGATTGTTGTCAATGATATCCGCGTATTGAACCTGGGTTTCGCCTGGCTTTACCCACATTGAAATGGTGAAGTCATTCATTGTGAACCACGTTCCAAGATCCACGGAGTCGTCAATACCATCGAAACTGAATGCCTGCCCAACTTCGCCTGCCGCGTACGCTACGCCGTTTTGAGGCGTGCCGTCATTCCGACTGCGGACATCCAGGGAATTGCCGTCGGCGGGATACCATGATGTGAGGCCGGCAGGCGCAGGTACAGGCACAGAGGCGGCACGATCAAGTGCCGCAACCTGGCCCGATGATAACACTCCATCCCAGATGCGGATCCTGGCGACCGAGCCGGACGAGGCCTCACCCGCAGCACCGCCGCTCGTGTTGTCCTGGAAGAAACGCAGCGTGTTGTGACCGTCAATGACACCTAGATTCGAGCTGTCCGTAAACGACCACGCCGAGGTTCCATTGATATACCCGGTCACAACGTTCGATGCATCCCGCGTGATCACCACTTGGGTCCACGTTCCCGGGGGAATGCTGCCCGTATTTGTCACCGGATAGAAGGCTAAGCCTCCATTGACGTAGACTCCCGTATCCGCTGTTCCGCCCAAAAAATCGATCAAGCGCCTATAGCCGGAAGTGTTGTCCATCTTAAAGAGCACAGCGATGGAGTACACACCTGGGTTTGTTACGACCGATGTGGTCGGCTGCAATGCAAGGCCGTTATTAACCGGGAATGTCAGGACGCTCCGGCTCGCGCCGTCGACCGTGTCAGTGCTGAACCCGTTGCAGTAGGAGGGACAAGCATGCGCGGGATCAACTAGATCCGCCAGGTCCGGTGCACCTGCGACCTCGCTAGAACGCGAGCTTTGAAAGCGATAATCCGCTTTAAGAGTCTGAGCCGCGGCAGAGATCGCCGCCAAGATAACAATTGCGGAAACAGCAACCCACTGACAAATACACCTGTACATTTTCCCTCCTAGGATAGAAACGCTCGCTCTCGCGAACAGCGTGGGATCTAATGATCGATTCCGCGAAAATATCACAGGTCGCCAAAATTACTCAAGAAAAATCTGCTGCTTGCATCGCATCGACACGGACAGTGGCAAAAAGGCCACCAAAACGGTGGCCTTTCTACGAACGGAATGGTCAAGAGTCCCTCGTCAGGCTCAATTAGTAGAGTGCAGTAAAGTCCACGTCCGCCAGTTCATCAACAACCGTCATGACCCGCGGGGCAAACGCGAAACGTCTGCTCGACGCGACCAGGGTATACGATTGCCCCGACGGCACCTCGTTGAACGAGTAATAACCGAATGCATTGGAGATAGCCGTCCGCGTCTTGCCGTTCGCATCCGTCATCATTACCGACGCTCCGCGGAGGCCTGCTCCGCCGCTCGTCAGCACCCGACCCGAGATCGAGACCTCGGCTGCGGTCGTAATATTCGTGAGGATCTCCCACATACCTCGACCGTGAATGGCCGCACCGAGGATGCTGAGGTTCTTGTTGAATTCGATCTGAAACACCTGTCCGTTAGGCAATCCCCCGCCGAATCGCGTCCAATGCGCTCCGCCGTTGCTGGTTACGTAAACTCCGTCTTCCACGCCGACATAGATCTTGCTGTGGGCTGTATCTAATTGCAGTGACCAAACAGGCAATGCACATCCGCACGAGGTCGCGGCGGCAAGGTCACCGCTGATATTTACCCAGTTTGTACCTCCGTCCACGGTCTTGAATACATTCCCGCTCGCGCTAAAGGTGCTCAGTACCGCGTAAGCAGTCGTCGGTGTCGTTGGATCGACCTGAATGTCCTGCACTTGCCCTGCGACCGCGAGGTTATGCTGTGTCCACGTCGCTCCGTGATCGGTCGTCACAAACATGTCCGTATTCCCGGCATTGCCGGCATGAACCGCGGCATAGATCGTGTTTACCGTAGATGGGGCGAGACCGATGGCGTTGGTATTCTTACCCGACGGATTCCACCCGTTCACTCCGACTGTTGATAAGGCGGTCCATGTTGTCCCCTCATTGGTCGTCTCCCAAACGTTGCGCGTGCCATAGAGGACGCGATCGCCATTCCCCGGATCGACCGCAATCGGTGAATAGAATTGCTGAAAGCTCTGATCCGCCGTTATACCAGTCGTTCGCGTGACCCAGCTCGCTCCAGCATTTGTTGAGACGCGAAAGAAATTACTTCCAAAGCTAGCGACTGGGATCTGGTGATAGACGATGTTGCCGTTCGTCTGGCTAAACTTTGCCACTCCGCCGTCGCCGCCGTCAGTCTCAGTCCATATAGGTGAGCCGCCGTAAATCTGAGTGCCGTTATCCTGACTCCCGCCCACGGCTATTTGCGCGTTCGTCGGATGCAGGCCGATACCCTGGAACTGAATTGTAGCCAGATTCCCGTTCAGGTTCGTCCAAGTCGGCCCATTGGGGTCCTCCAACCTGTAGATACCACCGTCGTCACCGTCGAGGAGCTTGCCGTTAGCGTCAAAAGCGATAGCATGGTGATCCACGTGCGGCGTCACCGCACCGGCGCTGAGACCAGACCAGGAGGCGCCGCTTGTTACTGATCCCAATGTCGCATTCGTTGCGCCGAATGCATACATCGTTGACGAGATCGAGGGATCTACCGCCAGGTCCTGGTCATACCAGCCCTGGCTGCCCATGTAATTCGGAGTCGAAGCAAATACATTGAATGTCGCACCCGCGTCATCCGAACGCACAAATCGCGCAAGGCCGCTCGTTACAGAGTTGTCCTCGGCCCCAACATAAAGCACGTTTGCAAAATTCGTTCTAGAGATGGCAAGCCCAAGGCGGCCAAAGGATGCTCCCACCGGAGCATTGGCAGCGTTGAGCTGCGTCCAGGTCGCTCCGCTGTCTGTCGATTTATAGATCGCGTTATTCGCCGTGCCGTTGACGTATCCGACAGCTCCGTAGACGATGCTTGGAACATTCGGGTCGACGGCAACATCCGACCAGGGGAATGTCGACTCCTTTCCGTTTGCCTGCGTCACATTCGCCCACGTCGTCCCCCCATCCGTAGTTTTGTAGATGCCGGTGATGTTAAATGTGAAGACGCCGTTGTGACCGATGTCCGCCATCGCGGCATACGCAATATTCTCGTTGGTCGGATCGACAGCGATCTCTGAGCAGGTCATCCGGTTTGTGCTAAAAACTCCGGCGGGACCGGTGGCGAGTGCCCACGAGCCGCCGGCGTTCGTGCTCACCAGTATTCCCCGGCCAAAGTTGGAATCGAGCGAATTGTTTGCTTCGCCTGTTCCCGCGTAAACGTGGTTAGGATTTGTCCGTGAAATGCCAATGCACCCCATCGACGTCGTCAGCTGCGAATCCGTAAGCGGCGACCATGATGTGCCGCCGTTGATCGTTTTCCAAACGCCGCCACCAGCCGCCGCGACGTAGATCGTATTCGCGTCAGTGGGATGCGCGGCGATACCCGCGATCCGGCCGCTTACATTGCCATTCGAACCGCCGGCATTCAACGGTGCTGGTCCGATCGATGTCCATGTATTCGTGCTCAATGACGGTGACAGTAGAAAGGGAGTTCTCAGGTCCGGCACCGCGCTCACCGGCTCCCAAGGCCGCCCTACATAGCCGCCGCCGTCGCCAGCCGGAGGTACGATCTCCGCCGGTGTCGGCTGCGCCTTGATCCGGCGCGGCTTCACGGTTTGTCCGTAAACCAGCATTGTGGCCGGCAACACCGTCACGACAATGATGGCTAGCAAGAGATCACGTACGCACTTTTTCATAACATCCTCTTTACGGAGCGAAGAAGGGAGTGCACCGTGTTTTTATTTGTCGAGTATTCGTCTGAGGGGAACCGATGGATGTCTTTGGTCAAGACACCTATTAAAGAAAACGCCTAAACACCTCGTTTCCGAGATATAGAGATCACCCAATATGCGGGATCTGAGCGCAAAAACGCGGAGCCTGCGCCCCGCGTCTTTCTCTAAAATTCCGATCTGATCCTAGGAGTTGTCCTCGTCGCTGCCACCCGGCGGGAGATCCTGGTCCTGTCCATCGATCTTGGTCAGGACATCCTTGTAGATCTTGATCGATCCGTCTGCCTGCAGCTTTGCTCGTTTGGCTTCCATAAAGTCGTTAAAGACATTGGACCGCCTTGTGCTGAGCATCTGCTCAAGGAGCGAGCTGCGCTGCTTGGCAAAATCCGCCATGTTGGCATCGGTGCGGTTGGTAACGGCAACGACATACCAGTTGTCACCGACCTTTAGCGGCGTCTTGCTCACACCGCCTGATCTTAAGGCGTATATCGCGTTGTCGAGTTCCTCGCTCGTGCCGGCCGTCGCACCCTCGCCCAGAGGTGAACCGAGAATGTAGTTCTTCTGGTCTTTGGCATCGAGCCCGCGTGCCTTTGCCGCCGCCGCGAGTCCTGCCGGATCGTTCGCACCGGCGGCTATATCTTTGGCGATCTGCTCGACCTGCGAACGAGCCTTCTCGAGCTTCACGACATCAATGATCTGCCCCTTGACCTCGTCAAAATCCGCGTCGCGAGGCTCCTTGCGGTCGACCAGCATCGGAACGGCAAACCCATTCGGCACCGGCGTCTTCTCACCCACGTCACCGGCCTGGTTGAGACCCTCAAGAGCGGATTCAAACGTCGGATTGATCCCGATCCCGGCAATGTCGTCACCGCGCTTCACGTAGCCGGTTTCCTTGACCATGTCTGCTGGCGACATGTTCGCCTGAGCCGCAAACTGCTGCGCGACCTTCATCGGGTCCTTGGATTGCTTCAGTGCGTCGTCAACCTTCTGAGCAAGCTCAGCCGCCGCCGCATAGGCCTTACGGTTTCGAAGCGAAACCTCAAGCTCCTTCTTCGCGGTCTCAAATGTTTTGGGCACGTCGTTGCCGCGGCGAAGTATAAAGTACCGGCTCTGGTACATGATCGGGTCCGAGATCTCGCCGGGCTTCATCTTGAGAAGCCGCTGGTATGGATCGTCCGGCTTGTTCGGATTCTCAGTCACAGGGCCTGCGAGCGCACCGCCCTTGGCAGCCGACGCCGGATTTTCCGAGCGGCCTTTCGCGATCTTTGCAAAGTCCTCTTCGGACACGGTCGTGCCGTTCTTTCTTAGGTCCTGAACAATAGAGTTCGCCCGCTGCTGCACGACCGGATCGTCCTCAGGCTTTGCCACCTTGAGCACGATCTCCTGCCCGGTAACGCCGCCCGTACGCTTGTCCGGGGGAACTGAATTCCACTCCGCCTGCAGGTCGGCGTCCGAGATCGGGATCTTTTGCCCGAGCTTGTCGGTGTTGACAAAGATGTATTTGATCTTCTTTTGCGGCACGCTGATGTAGTAGCTCGCCTTATTTTTCTCAAAATAGTCGCGAAGCTCAGCCTCCGTCGGCTGGATCTTTTTAGCGAGGTCTGTCGCAGCGATCGGGACGTACGATACGTCGAATTTCGTGTTCTTTCGCTGAAAGTCATCGAGCACCTCCTGCTCCGACACGCTTACCCCAGACGTGATGTAAGCCTCGAGCTTACGGGCACTGATCTTGTCGCGGACACCGTTCTCAAAAGCCGCGACACTGCCCGCCTGCTCGGTCGCATTCTGCTTATAGGTGTCCTGATCGACGACTGTGCCGTCGGGCTTCTTCAGTTCCTGCCGGATCTCGTCGGCGACCTCCGCATCGCTCGCGGTCAAACCCAGACGATCAGCCTCGATCCTAGCGATGCGGCTGCCGATGAGGCCCTCGACGACCATCTTGGCCGGAAAGCTCCGTCCCATGCCGTACTGCGAATACTGCTCCTTTTGCCGGACGATCTCGCCGGCCGTGATCTTTTCACCGCTGACCTTCGCCGCCGTTTCATCGCTCGCCGAGAGATTGGCTCCCGTAAACGAATCACGCGCCGGCGTGTAAAAAAAGACCAGGGATCCCACCATCAGGATCGCGAAAATGAGCAAAACGAAATTACGCGTCTTCTCCAGACGGTTAAAGAACTTGAGCATTACCTACTTACCTGTACAAATTGCTGTTTTACTGCCGTAAGGACAAAGCGCGAGTTTAGCAAAACAGGGCCGCTTTTCCAATTAGATGCAGGAACGTCGAAACACAGATGAACACAGGGACTCGGATCGTCGTTTTGGAGCTGATCTGTGTCCATCTGTGTTCA
>JBJMGO010000246.1:0-2763 GCA_045807825.1 Pyrinomonadaceae bacterium
CGAGGCCACGAGCAAAGACGCCGTCCTCTCGGAGGAGCCCGGCAGCGGCGTTGAGGCCGGCGAAGGCACGATGAGCAACGCTCCCGGAGCAGCCGTCGACGCAACAACGGAAGAAACAGGCGAAGCAGCGGCAAGCTAAATTTTTTAGAATTTTATCGCGTAGCTCGCTTCCCGCTTAGTCGGCGATTGAGCTACGCATTTTAATATCACGTCGGCTGAGAGCCGGCAGAACGGCCGGCAAGATGCCGGCGTTCCATACGGAGAAGTTATGGCAGAAGTTACAGCAAGTGCAGTCAAATCGCTTCGCGAGAAATCGGGAGCGGGAATGGTCGATTGCAAGAACGCCCTTGTAGAGGCGAATGGCGATGAGAACGCGGCGATGGAGATCCTTCGCAAAAAAGGTATCGCGACGGCAGGCAAAAAGGCCGGACGCGTCACCGCCGAGGGAGCGGTCGGCTCCTACATTCACATGGGCGGCAAGGTCGGTGTGCTCGTCGAGATCAACTGCGAGTCGGATTTCGTCGCCAGAGGCGAGGACTTTCAGCAGCTCGTTAAGGACGTTGCGATGCACGTCGCGGCTGCCGATCCGCGTTTTGTGACCCGAGAGGAAGTCCCCGCCGGCGAGCTCGACAAGGAACGCACCATTCTGATGGAGCAGCTCAAGAACGATCCGAAGAATGCCGGCAAGCCCGAGGACGTCCTGGCGAAGATCATCGAAGGACGCCTTAATAAGTTTTATGAGGAGAGCGTGCTCGTCGATCAGCCCTTCGTCAAAGACCCGTCGAAGACGGTCGGAGAGCTCGTTGCCGAAAAGATCGGCTCGATCAAGGAGAATATCTCCGTTCGCCGCTTCGCCCGCTTTAAGATGGGCGAGGGCATCGAGAAGAAGCAGGATGATTTTGCGGCCGAAGTCGCGTCGATGGTCGGATAGTAGTTGCAGAGTTACGGAGTTGCGGGGTTACAGCGTAAACTCTCCGCAAATCCGAGACTCTGTAACTCTGTAACTCTCTAGCTCTGTAACCGGACAATGTCATTCAACCGTATTCTGCTCAAGCTTTCCGGCGAGGCCCTGATGGGCTCGCAGAATTATGGTATCGATACGGCGGTAGCGGAGTCTGTCGCGAGAGAGATCAAGACCGTCCACGAGCAGGGCGTTGAGATCGCGATAGTCGTGGGCGGCGGGAATATCTTTCGCGGCGTTTCAGCGTCGGCGGGAAACATGGACCGTGCGGCGGCCGATTACATCGGGATGCTGGCGACGGTCATGAACGCGGTCGTTCTGCAGGACGCACTTGAGCACGCGGGCGTCTATACGCGCGTGATGTCCGCGATAAACGTGCCTCAGCTTGCGGAGCCTTTCATTCGCCGGCGAGCGGTGAGGCATCTGGAGAAGAAGCGCGTCGTGATCTTTGCCGCGGGTACCGGGAATCCATATTTTA
This sequence comes from Pyrinomonadaceae bacterium, assembly GCA_045807825.1. Classification (GTDB taxonomy): domain Bacteria; phylum Acidobacteriota; class Blastocatellia; order Pyrinomonadales; family Pyrinomonadaceae; genus OLB17. Next base: position 1,440 of record JBJMGO010000246.1, read on the forward strand.
CGACCGATTCGGCGGCCGCTCTGAGGGCTCTTGAGATCAAGGCCGAGGCGATCCTAAAGGCAACCAAGGTCGACGGCGTTTACACGGCTGACCCGATGATCGATCTGACGGCGACGCGGTTCGATAAGATCACATTTCAGGACGTGCTCGAGAAGCGCCTCGATGTGATGGATGCGTCGGCGATCGCGATGTGCAGGGACAACGGAATTCCTATCATGGTCTTTAACATGAAGGAGAATGGCAACATCATCAAGGCCATCGAGGGCGACACCTCGATCGGAACACTTGTTAGCAACTGACCTATGAGCGCTACAGACGTAACAAAAGAGACGGGCCCAAAAATGGACGCTGTGGTGGAGGATTTTAAGCGAAAGCTCGCGAATGTCCGCACCGGACGTGCGACGATCGGCCTGCTCGACCCCGTCCACGTTGATTACTACGGCACGCCGACGCCGCTCAACCAGATGGCGTCGATCGCAGTGCCCGAGCCGCAGTTGATCACGGTCCAGCCGTGGGACATGTCGCAGCTTGGAGCGGTCGAGAAAGCGATCATCGGTGCAAATCTCGGCCTTAATCCCTCGAATGACGGCAAAGTGATTCGGCTTCCCGTGCCGCCCCTCAACGAAGAGCGCCGCAGGCAGCTCGCGAAGCAGGTGCATGAGATCGCCGAGGAACATCGCATTGCGGTACGTAACGTTCGCCATCAGTCGAATGACGTCCTCAAAAAGATGCTCAAGGACAAGGAGATCTCGGAGGACGATGAACGTTCGGGTCTCGAAGAGGTCCAAAAGCTAACGAATCAGTTCATCTCAAAGATCGACGAGCTCACCAAAAACAAAGAAACCGAGATCATGAGCGTGTAAAGTAAAATTCACTTTGCGGTGAATACAAAAACCAGAGCCCGTCGAATTAAAGCGACGGGCTTTTCTTGTGCATAAACCACCCTGCCATTCGTTCCTGCTTTGGGGTATATTTAGTCAGCATTTCATGCTGCCCCAAAAACATATGAAGATCGGCCGCCTTCTATTCACATTTGCGCTGTTTGCGACATTCCTGACGCAGGGCTTCCTGCCTTGCGGGCCGGGATACACAACGCCGGTATTTGACACGGATAAGGCGCCGGAGACCCCGTACAACGATTACGCGGCGGGTCGTCTCGGTATTGTGAAACCGACTTTCCGCCGGTCGGTGCTCATGGGCGCCTACCGATGGCTGAGCGGGGCTGGGCTGACGCAGGGAGAGCAGCAGGCGATGGTCGACGTGTGGAAGGCAGAGCTCAACAACACGGATTTCGCCGACAGCTCCGTGGATGAGGCCGTGACGC
>JBJMGO010000247.1:0-2663 GCA_045807825.1 Pyrinomonadaceae bacterium
CGGCCTCGCATCGGGCGGCGAGATCATCGAGCATCTCCTTTCGCCTCGCGACGAGACCGACAACGGCACCGCGCTTTGCGAGATCCAAAGCCAAAGCCTCACCGATGCCGCTTGAGGCACCTGTGAGGAATACACGTTTATCTTTCCAATCCATCGAGGCGGATTGTACACGATTTCTGCTTATGAATTGACGAAGAGCACCGACACCGGCGACCTATCAGCAAGCGCGGCCGCACTCTTGCCAAAAAAAACGCTCTCGCCCGGACGCATTTTGACACCCATCACAACGAGGTCGTAGTCACCGGATTTAACTTCTTTGAGGATGGCTTTGTTCGGGTCAGGACTCGTCCGCCGGCATGGTTTCACCTTCACCTTTTGACGCTTGCCGAGCTTCTCAACCTCTTTCAGAAGTCGCCGGCCCGCCAGTCTTACCTCGTCCGGGTGACGGAGCACGTCCACATCCGACAGCCGCGGCTCAACGTGAAACGCGGTCACGCTCCCCTTGATCGATCCCTTAGCAAGAGCGACCGCAACCTCGGCGGCTCGCATGGAATAATCGGCACCGGTCGTTGGTAAGAGCACACGAAGGTTCTCTATGCTTTTCTCCTTTAGCTCCTTTCCTTTACACAGCGCGATCAGTGCAAGAGGACCGTCAAACCCCGCGAGTATCTCCCCGAGATGGTCCGTGCCGCCCTTCTCCAACGAGCGCATTGCCCCATCGAGACCGATGCAAAGTACGTCGAATCCACGCTTCGCCGTATCAAGTGCGGCGGCAACGACGCCGTCCTTGTCGGTCTCTTCGACAACTACGGTTGGTGCAACATCAGGGATCTCCTCATTGCCGAAATTGCCGGTCACGGTCGCTTCGGCCTGTCGCTTGACGATGTCGCCCGGTTTAACGTCGAGATGCTTTTTTTTGTGCTTTGCGGATTCAACGACTGTCGTGACGATCCCCAGCGCGCCGGCAAGCCGCCCGGCGAGCAGCGAAGCCAGGTGGCCGTTCGCACTCTCATCCGCGGTGACGAGCAGACGCTCTGCATTCGGCAAGAACTCTTGAGCTTCAGCTTCCTCCTTAGCAAGGCGTTTCTTCTCCTCACCGGTGGGCGGGATACGAAGCAAAGCCCACCTTAGCAGCGGCGGAGTTACCAGCGTCGTTACGATCGCCATCACGACGATCAAGGTAAAGAGATCACGGTTTAGCACGCCGAGGCTCAGACCGATGGTTGCGACAATGACCTCAGTTGAACCACGAGCATTCATGCCGAGAGCTACGGCGAGTCCCGAACGATGGTCGAGCCGGCCAAGCAGCGAACCGACATAACACCCGACGATCTTGCCGACGCTTGCGATCAGAATGAACGCGACCGCGTACCCGATCTGGTTCATGTTCTTTAGTACGCTGAGGTCGATCTCTCGGCCGGCGACCGCAAAGAACACTGGTGCGAAGAATCCGATGATCAAACCGCGAAGCTGTCCCTCGATCTGCCGCGTCAGGATCGGTGATTCGCCGACCAATATTCCGACGACGAAAGCTCCGAGAACGGTGTGCACCCCGATCCAATCAGTGATCAGCGACATTCCGATCATTAAGATCAGAATTACGGTGATCACCGGCATCTCGATAGCGAGATTGTCGTTAACCCAGCGGATGAGAAATGCCACCGCCCGCCGTCCCAGTAAAAAGCTGATCGCGAGAAATGCGATCGTTCCGCCAAACGCGCCGGCGACACCTGTGATATCAACTTTTCCGGCAGATGCAAGACCGCCGATCACCGCAATGATGATCCACCCGATCGTATCGTCGAGTATCGCGGAGGCGAGGATGATCTGCCCGACATTCCGCCGCAGAAAGCCCACCTCCATGATCACCATCGCGACGATCTTGACTGACGAGATGGAGAGGGCCGTGGCAAGGAAAAGCGACGTCACGAACCGCTTCGTCGGGTCCGGGATCATCGCGTCCGGCAGGAACTCGCCGACGGCGTAACCACAAGCGAACGGGAAGACTATGCCCGCAACCGATGTAAAAAATGCAGTACCGCGGGCCTTGCTCACCAGCTTTAGGTCAGTCTCGATCCCCGTCAGCACCAGCAGCATGAGAATGCCGATCTGCGAGATCGCATCGATCATCTTCGTCTGCGCGGGAAGATTGGGAAAGACGATCTTGTACAGCTCCGGCGCCACGGCGCCAAAGATGGAGGGACCGATGATGATGCCAGCGATGAGCTGACCCATTACCTCAGGTTGGCCGAAGCGCTGCATCAGCTCGCCAAGCAGACGGCCGATTAGCAGCATCAGTATGACCTCGATCAAAAAGATCGCGACCATGTGCTCTGACGAAGTGTTGCTTGAGTTTTCGGCAAAGAGGAGAATTGTAGTTCCCGCAAGCGTCATCGCATCACACACGCATGCGCTCAACGAAAAACAAAAGCGCACCTCAGTCCTAGACGGAGTGTGCGGGAAAGGCCTTTATTTGTATGTAATTATGCCGACAATCGCTCGACCTGCTCTCTGAGGACGGTGAGTAGAGTGTCGATCGTTTTCAGATGAGTTCTAAATGCGAGGCACGCCAGCCGCAGAGTGTATTTGCCATCTAGAACGGTGGAAGAGATGAACACGCGGCCGTCGGCGACCACGCCCTCGAGAATGTTCTTATTGAATTC
>JBJMGO010000248.1:0-3863 GCA_045807825.1 Pyrinomonadaceae bacterium
CAGTACAATGATCAGGGCCAGAAGTATGGGATCGACATCCCAGCATTCGATACCACGGGCTTCTTCCTGCTCGATACTCGTGCGACCGTGAATGGCGTAGTGAATCCGACGTTCAACCAACTGGTGGTCCCCGCGTATGGCAATAACTATGATCTGACGAAGCAGAACGTGCTTAGAAACATTCCATTCACGCTCAATAACTTCCGGAACCAGTTTTATCAGAAGTTTGACGCAGGTCTAACGAAGAACTTCAAGATCCGCGAGGGTATGAAGCTGCAAGTGCGTGTCGAAGCGATCAATCTTATGAACTGGGTTTACTTCAGTGATCTCAACCTCGTTCCCGGTGCGGGCTTCGGCATCGCCGCGAGCCAGCGGAACCTTCCGAGAGATATTCAGCTCGGCGCGAGGTTCACATTCTAGGCAGTTGAGAGGCAAGTCCTCGGGAGCGCCGCCTGTATAGATTACGGGCGGCGCATTTTTCGCCAAATTGGTAAGGGGTGGAAGCGGTGAAGTCGATCATACAAGGCTTTTTATTATTGATGGCTCTCGGCCACGCGTGCTGGGCGGAGAAGCCTGACATCGTCGTCGCTGCCGACGGCAGTGGTGACGTTACGGCTGTTCAGAAGGCGATCGATAGGGTGCCTGAGAACAACAAGAAACGCTTTACGATCGCGATCCGACCGGGAGTGTACACTGAGCAGATCCGCGTGCCCGCGAGCAAGCCCTTCGTTGCGTTTGTCGGGGAGAGCGCGGAAAGGACGATCCTCCGATTTAACATCTCGAATAAAGATGCGGGCTCGACGTCGGCCGCATTTGCCACGTATATCGGCGGACACGATTTCAGAGCTGAGAACATTACGTTCGAGAACTCCTTTGGCAAAGGCTCACAGGCCGTTGCGGTCGTTGTCGAGGGTGACCGTTCAGTGTTTGAGAACTGCCGCTTTTTGGGATGGCAGGACACGCTCTATGCAAAGAATGGGCGACAGTATTACTCGCACTGCTACGTTGAGGGCCACGTCGATTTTATTTTTGGCGAGGCATCCGCTGTCTTCGACGAATGTGAGATCCACAGCAAAGCGGATGGATTTATAACTGCTCCGATGCGCTTTGCGGCGAACGAGCCGTCGGGCCTCGTTTTTAACAATTGCCGCCTGACTGGTGAGAATACAAAAGACGGGGTTTACCTCGGCAGACCCTGGCGAGATTACGGCCGCACCGTGTATCTCAACACTGCAATGGGCGAACACATCCGTCCTGAAGGGTGGCATCACTGGCAGCCTGAAAGGGAGAAAACAGCGTATCTTGCCGAATATCGTTCAACCGGAAACGGAGCGAGAGCAGCGGCACGCGCACCGTGGTCGCATCAGCTTACAGATGTCGAAGCAAAAGCATTCGCTACGGAAAACTTCCTCAAAGGCGTTGACGGATGGGATCCACGCAGAGCGGATGATAAATGGCTTGAGAGCCATTCGGCCGTAGCAAAGGTCATTTCTTGGACGGATGCCCTGAAGCAGCCGGTGGCGTGGTATCAAACTGACGAAGCCGCACGCATCGCGGACCAGGTTCTCATTTATCAAAAGGAGAATGGCGGCTGGGAAAAGAACATCGACATGGCGGCGATGCTCACCGAAAAGGAGAAGCAGGCGCTTGCCGCGAAACGATCAGATATTAGCGAGACCACGATCGACAATCGTACCAGCTACACACAGGCGGCATACCTTGCGAAGGTGATCACCGCCAGCCTGCTGAAATCGAGTCCACCGACGAACTTTCCAAAGTACAAAGAGGCATTCAATAAAGGGCTCGACTATCTCCTGGCGGCACAATATGAGAACGGCGGCTGGCCGCAATATTGGCCGTTAAAAAAGGGTTATTACACGCACATCACATTCAACGATGATGCGATGATCGGCGTCTTAACCGTGCTAAGGGACATCTCCAGAAAAACTAGCGATTACAAGTTCGTTGATGAAGATCGTCGTTCGAGGTCTGAAAAAGCAGTCGCAAAGGCAATTCCACTTATCCTCAAACTGCAGGTTGTTGTTGAGGGCAAAAGAACGGTTTGGGCGCAGCAATATGATGAGGTCACTCTAAAGCCGGCCTGGGCGAGGAAATTTGAGCCGCCGTGCTTGAGTTCTAGTGAGAGCGTCGGCGTCGTCCGGTTCCTGATGCAAGAGAAGCCGACACCGGAGATCGTCCAAGCGGTCGAAAGTGCCATTAGTTGGTTCCAGCAAAACAAGATCGTCGGCTTTCGCTGGGAGAGAAATAACGGCGAGAACAGTCTCGTCAAGGACAAGGATGCACCGCCGCTGTGGGCCCGATTCTATGAGATAGAGACGATGAAGCCGATCTTTCTCGGCCGCGACTCGGTCATCAGATACGACGTTATGCAGATCGAAGCCGAGCGACGGAATGGCTACGCGTGGTACGGCGGATGGGCAAACAATTTACTGGACAAGGATTATCCGAAATGAAAAGCGAGCTTGGTGACGCAGAAATGAGCAATTCTAAATTCGATCGTCGTGGCTTCATAAAGATCGCACTTGCCGGAGCGGCCGGGATCGTCGTACTGCCGCGCATATCGTGGGCTGCAGATACAGACGCATGGATAACCGAGTACGCGGCCATACTCAAGCGGATACAGCCGCCGAGGTTCCCGAAACGGGATTTTCCCATCACAAAATTCGGAGCGAGATCGGGAGCACAGGCGGACAGCACCGACGCGATCGCGAAAGCGATAGCTGCATGCAGTAAAGCCGGAGGCGGACGGGTCGTAGTGCCGGCGGGAGACTTCATGACGGGCGCCGTTCATCTTAAGTCGAACGTAAACCTTTACCTGTCCAAGGGAGCAACTTTGAGGTTCTCGACAGATGCATCTCGGTATCCGATCGTCCCGACGAGGTTTGAGGGGATGGAGTGCATGAATGTCTCTCCCTTTATCTACGCACTCGATCAGGTGAACGTCGCGATCACCGGCGAGGGCACATTGGACGGACAGGGAACGTCTGAAACCTGGTGGAAATGGCACGAGGAGCAAAAGCCGGCTCGCGCCAGACTTTATAAGATGATGGAGAACGGAACTCCCGTCAAAGATCGCGTTTTCGGCCCGGCGGATAAGCTCCGGCCAAACTTCATTCAGCCGCATGGCTGTAAGAATGTTCTTATCGAGGACGTAAAGATCATCAACTCACCAATGTGGGAGATACATCCGCTCCTTTGCGAGAACGTGACGGTCAAGAACGTCCGTATCTCATCCCACGGGCCAAACAACGATGGCTGCGATCCCGAATCGTGCAAGGACGTTCTCATCGAGAACTGCCAGTTCGATACAGGCGACGATTGCATTGCGATCAAGTCAGGAAGAAATGAAGATGGTCGACGAGTCGGCGTCCCGACTGAGAATGTGATCGTCCGCGGATGCGAGATGAAGGACGGCCATGGCGGTATCACGATAGGAAGTGAGATCTCGGGCGGCGTCCGCAACGTCTTTGGCGAGAACTGCCGAATGGACAGTCCCAACCTCGATCATGCGCTTCGCGTCAAAAACAACGCCTCGCGTGGAGGACTGCTGGAGAATTTTTATTTTCGCAACATCACGGTCGGGCAAGTAAAACACGCCCTGATCACGATCGATTTTAATTACGAAGAAGGTGCAAAGGGCAAGTACACGCCAGTGATGCGTGGCTTTTACGTCGATGGCCTGACGAGCGGCAAGAGCAAGCTCGCTGTGGATATACAAGGCCTGGATAAAGCCCCGGTCTCGCACGTGGAGATACGGAACAGCGATTTCGAGAACGTCGCCAACGGCAGCGTCGTCAAAAACCTTGACGGCATCAAGTTGGATAATGTGAAGATCAACGGTA
>JBJMGO010000249.1:0-4115 GCA_045807825.1 Pyrinomonadaceae bacterium
ACAATGATACCCATTATTTGGAATGCAGTGGGCCCGACATTGCCATTCTCTTGGAGACCATAGCTGTCATTTAGACGCTGCCGGATGCCGTCGTCATTGACCAAGTAGGTGCCGTCGGAATTGCGGCCGAGGATCATCAGGTCGAGACCCTCGTCGAGATACTCCTGCTTATTGATCAGCAGCATGTAGCGTCCGGCGGTTTGGTGCGCTGCCCACTCAAGCTCGTACAGCGACGGGTTTGAAACAGCCAGCGGATTTACATCGCGATTGGAGTAGCTGGAGATCGCCTCCGCAAAGTCGAAGGCGTGCTGGCCCTCGTGCACAAACGTTCCCTCGCAGCCGCGCTGGCCGCCTGTATCGATGGTCTCCTCAGCAATGAATATGCAGATCTCGCGAAAGGCATCCTCTAATGACAACCGCTCCGTCAACAGCCGAGCGTTTGCCCTCACGGGGTTTGGCACGAACGTTTGACCCGAAGCGTTTCGCTGCTCGACCGGCCCGACCTGCACGCGCATGCCGGAGCCGATGATCGCGTTCATCACACGCTTGTGCTGCTCATCGCCTTTGTCCAGGATCGTCGCGAAAGCGTCATCGACCGACCGGCGGTACTTGGTGTCGATGCCGTTCTCAAAGATCATATCCGTAAGAAAATAAGGTGATGAAGAAAACTATTGCGAGTATCCCTATCGCGCGATGAGCGAATAGCAATCGCCTCACGTATGGATCCTCGCGGGCCCACCAGGGCGTGCTGAAGTACAGTCTCAATGGAGCGCAATACGACGGACGCCAAGTACGGATATCTACGATGGATTGTAGCCCCTCTGGATAGAAGCAAGTCCCATGCGGTCGTCCCCATTTTTGCCATTCCTGCCTATGCCGCCGGAAAAGGATTTTGAGTATCGAATCAAACACCCATCTAGACGCAACCACGCACCCGAGAAAACCCAGTAACGCCGCGAATCCGAGTCTCATAAACTACCAAATCCGCACCAACTATTCTGATTGTGCCAGGTGATCTCTACGTCTTTTGCTTCGATGTCGCGCCACCATTCTTCAAACTCCGTGCGTGAAACATAGTACGCTGTGGGAGCGACGAGGTGGTCAAAGACTATGTTGTGCTGCTCGCGCCAGCCGAAGGAGCCGAGGTGATTCATGTACTCGTTATAAAAAAGCTTGTCGGCGACGCTCTTTGACGCGATGTTGAGCGGGCGATAGATGAGCTTTGTGCCAAGAAAGACACCAAGCGTCGGCAGCTTTGAGAGTTGATAAAGAACCGGCTGCGAGATCTGCGACGTAAAGCTCTCGCGAACGGGATTCACATATTTGGTGATCCACTCGTTATTCTCCGCTCCGTAGACCCAGGCCGAGATGTGGCCGCCGCTCTTGACCTTGCCTGCGAGCGAGAGGAATGCGCCCTTTGGATCGGGCGTGTGGTGGAGCACGCCGACACTAAACGCGTAATCAAACACCTTTTTGAATGGCAGCTTAAATATGTCGCACTGCACAACGTGCGCGTTGGGCAGGTCGCGCGTCAGCGCAAACGCTGATTCGACGCCTGCCCCGAGGTCAATGCCAACGACATCTTTTGCTCCCCATTCGGCGGCAAGCTTTGTGTGGCGGCCCTTGCCGCAGCCACCCTCTAAGACCACCTTACTCTCAAAGAAGTCCGGTTTTACCGGCTGCAGCCATCCCAAAAATTGCACGTTGTACTTTGGATCCTCTTGAGTAAAATTCGTCCATTGCCAGCCAAAATTCTTTGCTGTCTCGGCTTTTTCCTGCTCCACTTTGCCGAGGTCGGCGAATCGCGGCACACCGCCTATCACTTTGTATTCGCGGGTGCACTTTTGACAGGTCAGCACGGCCTCGATGATCTCCTTGCCGTCGTACTTTGACGCGTATGCAAGGAGAATGTCACCGCCGCAGGTTGGGCAGGCGAGGAGATCTAGGAGGCGTTCTTTCATTCTGAATGGGACGTATCGGTCACATAGGACCCATGCGTCCTATTCCTGAAGAGCTCGTACTCAGCGACCGGAAACGGCTGCCGCCAGTTGAAATCAAATTCGTCCGTGTCACGGTCCGCGTAGAGGTGGTCAAATGTTTCTGCGAAGGCTGCGACAGTCTTGGTGACGGTGCCGATGTGCTGAAAGACCAGATGTCTCTCCGCTGCCTCGCGCTCGTCGGTTGGATACTGGTAGATCTCGAGGGTGAGATCCTCGGCGTTGCGCGAGAAGTGAAAATCAAATTCCTCAGGGTCGCGATTCCAATGGAGCGTGTACTCGTTTTCGGCCGTTGATGGGTCGGCGAGGCTGGCGAGTACCTTCATAAGCTCAGGCAAAGCCGCGGCGTGCGGGGCGTGAGCGGTGGTCGTGTGAAATTCGTTCTCACCGTCGCGAAAGCCGACAGACATCCATCCGCATTGCGGGCTGTTAAAACTGATCTCCAGTCTCCCGGACATAAGTTAACTATGCTAACTTGTCCGTGAACCTTTATACAATCAACTCCTGGAGAGAAAATATGGTCAAGTTCGTGTGGTTAGCGGTCGCACTAATGCTGGTCTCGCTCGGTAACATTGGGGCCCAGTCGACGCGGACGCCGCCTGGTCGATCAAAGCCTGCGACCGTGCTGCCGGCAGAGTACGAGATCGAGGCCGTCGTGCTCAAGGGTCAAGGTGTTTTTATCATGCATATAAATCCCACAGCGGATTATCAGGGAACGAGCCAGGATGCATTTGTCGCTTTTCTCGGCGATCACTTTGGGACGAAAAGACCCGCAGGGAGCGTAAAGCGGGGAGAACCGAAGATAGTAATAAAGTTCGGAGACGATGACGATATCTCGACCCTGAAGCAAGCAGTTGAGACGGTGCGCGTTTCCAACCGCACCGTCATCGAACTCGCGCCGCTGGTCGGATCGCTCCGGCTGATCGTCTCCAAACCCATTGCCGACGAAGGTGTCCGGCCAAACCCTCTCATGCTGGTTGCGACCCTCGATGACAAAGGCAACATCAGCTTGAATCGAGACGACATGGGAAAGCTGTCCGACCTCTCCCGGCTGACGGCATTTCTCCGTAATGTTTACCGCGACCGTGAAAAGAACGGCGTGTTTCGTGAGAATACAAATGAGATAGAGAAGACGGTGTTTATCCAGATGCCGCCGAATGGTACCGGAGGCGACCTCGTCAAGATCGCCAAGGCGATAGCCGATGCGGGGTCAGACCGGATCGGCCTGCAAACAGAAGATCTTGTGGAGAGAATGGAAATGCTGCCGGACGCTCCGATGGCGCCGAAAAAGAAACCTGGCAGATGAGACAGTACCACGACCTCCTACAACACGTTCTAACCAACGGCACAAGGCACGAAGACCGTACCGGTGTGGGCACCATATCGGCGTTTGGTTACCAGGCGCGATTCGATCTGCGGCAGGGATTCCCCATTGTTACGACAAAGCGAGTGCCGTTTCGATGGGTGGCTGAGGAGTTGTTTTGGTTCTTGAGCGGATCGACTGACGAGCGAGAACTGCGCGCTCGCGGCGTCGACATTTGGGAAGAATGGGCGACGGCTGAGCAGACGGCAAGATTCGAGCGGGAAGAGGGCGATCTAGGACCGGTTTACGGCTACCTGTGGCGCTCGTTTGGCGGCGATTATCCAAAGATGAACGGCGTCGATCAGATCGCACGTTTGATAAGTGAGATAGAGACAAATCCCAATTCGCGACGGTTGATCGTCTCTGGCTGGGACCCACGTGTCTGTGACGACGTCGCGCTGCCGCCTTGCCACACGCTTTTCCAGTTTAAGATTGATAACGGCACGACGCTGCATTGCCAACTGTATCAGCGATCTGCGGACGCTTTTTTGGGGGTGCCGTTCAATATCTCGAGCTACGCACTCATGACGCATCTCGTCGCTCACGTTTGCGGGCTAGGGGTTGGCGAATTCATCCACACCTTTGGCGATCTGCACATTTATTCGAACCACCTGGCCCAGGTGAACGAGCTTCTTTCACGCGCGCCGATGGAGCTCCCGAGGCTCGAGTTTGCTGATGCTGACGGTCTTAAGGGGTTGGGGGGCCTACTCAATTTCAAATTTGAGAATCTGAAATTGGAAAACTACCAGTCGTGG
>JBJMGO010000250.1:0-2570 GCA_045807825.1 Pyrinomonadaceae bacterium
CAAAAAATACCAACTAACCATCTACTAACACGACAATCTCTCCCGCAATCTGCTGACATACGGATTCGCCGAGGAGATCATCAATAAGATCGGCATTGAGTCGATCAAGGCTGAGCTGGACGCAACGGTCTTGAATAGACTGGGAACGGCCATTTAGCCACAGACGACACAAAGATCATTAAGTATTTTTTCGATGAGCAACGATACCAAAGCTACAGCGGCAGCAAATCAACAAGGCGGTCCCTCGCTCTCCTCGGTGGTGAGTTCCTGGGACATTCAGAAGGTCAGACAGGACTTCCCGGTCCTATCACAAACAGTCAACGGCAAGCCGCTCGTCTATTTAGACAATGCGGCCTCGTCGCACGTGCCGCAGGTCGTGATCGATCGTGGCTCGAAGTATCTCAGAGAGGAACATTCGAACATTCATCGCGGAGTGCATTACCTGTCGCAGCACGCGACCACTGCCTACGAGGCGGCACGTGAGAAGGTCAAACGCTTTATCAATGCTCCGGATGTCAGGGAGTGCGTCTTTGTTCGCGGCACGACCGAGGGGATCAACCTTGTAGCGCAGTCCTACGGAAAGAAGTTCGTGAACCCAGGCGACGAGATCCTCATCTCCGAGATGGAGCACCACTCGAACATCATCCCGTGGCAGATCATGGCCGAGGAACGCGGAGCGAAGATCAAGGTCATACGGATAGATGATCGTGGGCAGCTGATCCTCGACGAATACGAGAATCTGCTGAACGAGCGCACGCGGATGGTCGCTGTCGCGCACGTGTCAAATTCGCTAGGAACGATCAACCCGATCAAAGACATCGTTGCGACAGCGCACAAGTTTGGCGTGCCGGTATGCGTTGACGGAGCACAGAGCGTGCCGCATTTTGCGGTGGACGTGCAGGACCTCGATGCCGATTTTTTTGTGTTCTCCGGACACAAGATGTATGCGCCGACGGGCAGCGGCATCGTCTACGGCAAGCGCAAGTGGCTCGATGAAATGCCCCCGTACCAGACCGGTGGCAGCATGATCAAAACCGTGACGTTCGAAAAGAGTACGTGGGCGGATCTTCCTGCAAAATTCGAGGCCGGGACGCCTGCAATCGCTGCGGGAATCGGCCTTGGAGCGGCGATCGATTACATCAACTCACTGGACTTTGTCGCCGCGTCGGCACACGAGCACGAGCTTCTCGAGTACGCGACGCAGCGGCTCGAAGATATTCCCGGGATTATGATCATCGGTACGGCTGAGCACAAGGCCAGCGTGCTGTCGTTCACGATCCAGGACGTGCACCCGCACGATATCGGTACCATCCTCGACCAGCAAGGCGTCGCTATTCGCGCGGGCCACCATTGCGCACAGCCGGTAATGCAGAGGTTTTCTGTGCCCGCGACGGCCCGTGCTTCGTTCGCGTTTTACAACACTCGCGACGAGGTGGATAAACTCGCCGAGGCTGTTCAAAAAGCCATTGAGATCTTCGCGTGATAAAGACGCTCACCGCCATCGCCATCTGTCTCCTCCTGCTCAGTGCTTGCGGGCGGCGCCCGAGTCCTTCGCCGTCGGATGTGAAAGCAGGCCCTGCTCCGACGCAGCCGCCAAGTGGCAAGCCTTTCAAGACGGTCGAGATCGATTCGGTGGATGGTACTCCGATCTACGGCTCGATGTATGCGGCTGACAAGCCCAATTCACCCGCTCTGTTGCTGCTGCATCAGTGGGGGCGTGATCGGCATTCGTTCGATGACTTTGGCGCGTGGATGCAGTCGCGTGGATTTGCAGTGCTCGCGATCGACGGCCGTGGATTCGGGGAGTCGAACCACCATGCCAATGGCAGCATGCTCGAAGCGGGCAGAACGGACGTGGAGGTAAAGGCTATGCTTGGCGACGTTGACGCGACATTCAACTATCTTTCAAAGCAGCCAAATGTCGAGAGTAGCAAGGTCGCGATCGTCGGAGCCTCGTATGGCAGCAGCCTCGCCATCATCTATGCGGCTGATCATCCGACTGTTGCTGCCGTTGCCTTGCTGTCGCCCGGTCTGAATTATTTCGGCAATATGCCGACGCAGCCGGCAGTGAACAAGTATGGAGGCCGTCCGCTCTTTATGGCGGCTGCCGAAGACGACAAGGAATCGGCGGACTCTGCACGGGCACTTGCGGCGGCGGACCCGAAAGCCGTGCAAAAGATATTCCCCTCCGGAGGTCATGGGCAGGCTTTATTCAAAGTTGGGGTCGGAGACGAGTTGGAGAAGTTCCTCACCGCAAGTTTGCAGAAATAGATGTCAGAACTAAACGAGCTTTACCAGGATACGATCCTCGAGCACAACAAGAACCCGCGAAATTTTCGCGAGATCGAGGGTGCGGACCGCGAGGCGTTGGGGAATAATCCGCTGTGCGGCGACGCTCTAAAGGTGTTCGTGAAGCTCGACGGCGACACTGTTACGGACGTGGCGTTCAAGGGTTCGGGCTGTGCGATCTCAAAAGCTTCGGCCTCAATGATGACGCAGGCGGTGAAAGGACGCTCGAAACAGGAAGCTGAGGAACTATTCAACGAATTTCACGAGATGGTCACCGGAGG
>JBJMGO010000251.1:0-12414 GCA_045807825.1 Pyrinomonadaceae bacterium
AAGACCTTTGACTATGACGCCATACTGCTTGGCCTATCACAGACCGACATTGAACCTTCATCATACGCAAACTTCCTGCTCTCAAGCGGCTCCGCTCATCAGTGGTCGCCGAAGGAGAAGCAGCCGGCGACGGATTGGGAGCAACGTGTCGACGACCTTTTCAATCAGGTCTCTACCGAACGTGACGAGACAAAGCGAAAGGCTGAGTTCGCTGAGATCCAGACGGTATTTCGAGACCGGATGCCTGTCATTCCGATAGTTGCCCGCCACATCGTCACAGGGGCGAATTTAAAGATCGGCAATTACAACCCGTCGCCGATCATTCCGTACTCGCTGTGGAATGTCGACGACCTCTTTTTAAAGCAGTAACGGTCACACGAGGCGCGTCCAAGCAGAATGTCAGCAGCGGTCGATTGGCCACAGGTCAGGCGTATTCTCGTGGTCAAGCTTCGCTCGATCGGCGACACCGTCTTGGCTACGCCGTCGCTGATCGCGCTTCAAAGATATCTGCCTAGTGTAGAGATCGACATCCTCCTTGAGGACTGGGTTGCGCCCGTGCTCGACGGTTTTGAGGGCGTGAATGTCATTTCTATGGGCGACGGCATAGCAGCCCGGCTGAGGACCGCCCGGCGGCTCCGCAACCGCAGCTACGACGTTGCGTTCAACCTGCACGGCGGCACAACCTCGACATTCCTCACGTGGGCCTCAGGCGCGAAACATCGCTTTGGCAACGACGATTATCAATACTCATTTCTCTACAACCACCTGCTGCCGATCCCGTACATTATCGAGCTGTGGGGCAGGGACAAGGTGCACTCGGCTGAGCAGCAGCTTTCGCTGATCGGATTTGCGGGGATTCCAGTCGATGATCCTCCAAAAACTCGGCTTGCTGTTACCGAGAAAGGGACGACTCCCCGGGTCCGTGAGTGGCTGGATCGCGGCAACTTTGCTCTGCTCCATCCCGGAACAGCGTTCGAAACCAAACAATGGTCTGCGGAGAACTTTGCACGTCTTGGCGAGCACCTTGCAAACGAAGGATTGGACGTTATCGCCATCGCCGCAAAAGCCGAGTCTCGCACGTTGGACGAGCTGCGGCGAGCCTCCAATTCCACGATCACCACCTACAACGATCTCACTCTCCCGGAGATCACGGCTCTCGCCTCGGGTGCAAGTATCTTCGTCGGGAACGACTCCGGGATCGCCCACATCGCAGCCGCCGTCGAGACGCCGGCGGTGGTTATATTCGGCTCTTCAAACCGGGTTCATTGGAGGCCATGGACGGACGCTCCCAATGAGATCGTCTTTAACCCGTTCGATTGCCAACCGTGCCCTGGTTACACGTGCGAGGCTTTTGGCGACTCAAGATGCATCCGCAGCGTCACGGTCGAGCAGGTACTCGCGGCTGTTGAGCGTGTCTCTTCCACAGCCATTCCTTGACACAAAATCGCTGAAAAACTACTATTTATAGTTTCGACTATTGCGCCAGAAGTGTGCCTATGGTCGGTATTTAACCGATGTTCGAGTCGCTATCCGACAAACTCAAGAGATCGCTGCGTGCCCTTGGCGGCAAGGGCAAACTGACGCCCGAGGCCGTCGATGCGGCGCTGCGCGAGATCCGGATGGCCCTGCTCGAGGCGGACGTTAACTATAAGGTCGCGAAAGACTTTGTTGAGTCGGTCCGCGCGAAAGCTGAGGGCGAAGAGGTTTGGAATGGCCTCAAAGCGCACGAGCAGGTCGTCAAGATAGTCTATGACGAGCTCGTCGAGCTGATGGGCGGCACTTCGTCGCGTCTCGTTTTTACAAAACAGATCCCGAATGTCGTCATGATCGTCGGCCTTCAAGGGTCTGGTAAGACAACTTCGACCGGTAAGATCTCCCGCTGGCTCGGTGACAATCAGGAGCGAAAGCCCCTTCTCGTATCAGTCGACGTCTATCGTCCTGCCGCTCGTGCACAGCTCAAGGTGGTCGGTGACGCCGTTGGCGTGCCCGTATTTGAGGTCGCGGAGACCAATGACCCGATGACACTCGTTCGCGGTGCTATGAAGCACGCGTCCGAGCTTGGTTTTGACACTCTGATGATCGACACGGCGGGCCGTCTGCACATAGACGACGAGCTGATGGTCGAGCTTGAGCAGATCAAGGCCGAAACAAAGCCGCTCGAGGTCCTGTTCGTCGCGGACGCGATGACGGGACAGGACGCCGTGCGTTCGGCAGAGGTCTTTCACGAGCGGGTTGGAATTACGGGGGTCGTCCTCACAAAGATGGACGGAGACGCACGCGGCGGTGCGGCTTTGTCGATCCGGCAGGTCATCGGGCAGCCGGTGAAATTCGTCGGCGTCGGCGAAAAATACGACGCCATCGAACCTTTTTACCCCGATCGCATCGCCCAGCGCATTCTCGGAATGGGCGACATCCTGAGCCTTGTCGAGGAGGTCCAGGGCAAGATCGACGAGCAGGAGGCCCAAGAGCAGCTGCGAAAGATGACGAGCAATCAGTTCACGCTCGAGGACTTTCGCAGTCAGCTCGGACAATTCAAGAAGCTCGGCTCGATGTCCAAGCTGATGAAGATGCTCCCTGAGCAGCTCACCGGCGGCATTCAACTCGACGATGAGCAATCTGCCGAGGTCGACGCTCAGCTCAAGCGTACAGAGGCGATCATCGGCTCGATGACTCGTCAGGAGCGGGGTGATCATCGCGTCCTCGACGCCAGCCGCAAGACGCGTATTGCCAGAGGGTCCGGTTCGACGATAAGTGAGGTCAATCAGCTTCTTCGCCAATACGAGCAGATGAAGAAGATGATGGCCCAGATGAATCGCGGCGGCCTCTTTGGCGGCATGGCCCGCAAGATGGCTGGTGGTTTGGCCGGCGGTCTGGGCAATATGCTCGGAGGCGGCAATCCAATGGGAATGCTCGGCACCGGTTCAGCAATAGATCATTCCGACGAGTCGAACGGCTCAAACGGATCAAAAAGTATAAGGAAGAAGAAAAGACACAAGAAACGACGTTGACCTGCCTGGAGAAGGGCACTCAACCTCTCGATGGAAAATTATGTTAGCAATCAGCCTGATGAGAATGGGCGCGAAGAAAAGGCCTTTCTACCGCGTTGTAGTTAAAGAAAATCGTTCAAAGCGTGACGGTGCTTACCTCGAGAATCTTGGCACGTACGATCCGCTCGCGGACCCAGCGGACGTGCGTCTCAACCACGACCGTATCCAGTACTGGATCGGCGTCGGTGCACAGCCGACGGACACGGTGCGTTCGCTTATCAAGAACAACCCCGTCATGAGCGAAGAGGAGCGTGACGCCGCAATGAAGGCGCGTGCGGACAAAAAGGCCGCCGCCGAGGCCGAGCGTCAAGCAGCTCTCAAAGCAGAAGCTGATCGCAAAGCAGCCGAGGAAGCAAAGGTCCTCGCCGACGCTGAGGCTGCTGCTGCTGCAGAAGCCGCTGCCGCCGATGCTGCTCCGGCTGAAGAAGCATCTGCTGAAGAGGCTCCTGCCGCTGATGAGGCTGCTCCTGCAGAGGAAGCTCCGGCGGCCGAGGCCGCACCCGCTGAGGAAGCTCCGGCTGCTGAATAACCGGTGAAAAGCGCTGTAGAAAAGATAATTCAGTCGCTCGTTGGCGAGCCAGACGCGGTGACCGTTGATGAGATCACGGACGGTAAGAACGTTCGCCTCGAGGTACGCGTCGCGGAGCACGACATGGGCCGCGTGATCGGCCGCGAGGGCCGGACGGTCAAAGCGATCAGGAGCGTTCTTTTCGCCGCTGGACAAAAGCAGGGTAGGCGTTTTCACCTCGACCTCGTCGAGGACTGATGTCGGACGATCTCGTCGCCGTCGCCAGGATCGTTAAGCCACGAGGCATTAGAGGCGAACTGGCTTCCGAGGTGCTCACCGATTTTCCTGAGCGTTTTGACGGACTTGCAGAAGTTACCGCGAAACTGCCCGACGGCAGCAAACGTGGATTGACAATAGAAGAGCACTGGTTTCATCAGGACCGCCTGGTGCTAAAGTTCGCTGGGGTCGATTCAATGGATGAGGCCGAGACTCTGCGAGACGCAGAGATCTGTGTGCCGGAGGACGAGGCGGTGGAGCTTGAGGATGGTGAGTTCTTTGACTGGCAGCTTGAGGGATGCGAGGTTGCAACGACGGATGGGCAGCTGATCGGCACCGTAAGGGAGCTGATGCGAACAGGCGGCACTGAGATACTCGTTGTTAAAGGGGATAAAGAGTACCTGATCCCATTCGCCAAGAGCATCTGCATAGTTGTGGATGTTGAGGCAAAAAGGATGGTGGTCGATCCACCCGAGGGACTGCTGGAGTTTTGATGAAGATCGATGTTCTGACGATCTTTCCTGAGTTCTTTGAAGCAGTCTTTGACTTCGGCATCATCCGGCGGGCCAAGGCGGCCGGAATAGTTGAAATACTAGTCCACGACATACGAGAGTATGCGACGGACAAACACAAAATGGTTGATGACCGGCCATTTGGCGGCGGCGATGGGATGGTGATGAAGCCGGAGCCTATCTTTGCCGCAATTGAAAATTTGCTGAGCACTAGCGATCGCGACGCGTATCCGCCAGGAACACGAGTCGTGCTGCTTTCGCCGCAAGGGCGGCAACTCAAGCAGCCCGTGGCGAGGGAATTCGCCGGTGATGCTAAGCACATCATCGTCATCTGCGGCCGCTACGAGGGCGTTGACGAACGCGTCAATGACGCGCTCGTCACCGATGAGATCTCGATTGGCGACTACGTGCTCTCCGGCGGTGAGCCGGCGGCGATCGTCATGGTCGACAGTATTGTTAGGCTGCTGCCGGGTGCACTTGGCAGCGACACCTCGGCCGAGAACGAGTCGTTTGAGGGCGGATTGCTGGATTGCCCGCACTACACGCGACCGGCTGAATTTCGCGGGAGACGCGTTCCCGATGTACTTTTGAACGGCAACCATGCCGAGATAGACAAATGGCGTCACGAGATGGCGCTAGAGAAAACCCGCAGGTACAGACGAGACCTGCTCGAAGGAGAAAATGGTGAAAGTGGGGAATAGTTAGAGAGTTAACAGAGTTGCTGAGTTGCGGAGAGAATTCTCTCTGTAACTTTCCAACTCGATCACTCCGTGACTATCACCGACCTCTGGCCGACACCAAAATGAACAGACTAGACATTGTCGAGACGACACAGATCAAAGAGAATATTCCGACCTTCCAGCCGGGGGACACGCTTCGCGTGCACGTCCGCATTAAGGAGGGCAACAAGGAACGTCTCCAGGCATTTGAGGGCATCTGCATCGCCCGTAAGCATGGCGGTGCCCGTGAGACCGTCACCGTTCGCAAGGTGAGCTTCGGCGTGGGCGTTGAGCGTATCTTCCCGCTGCACGCGACCGTGATCGATCACATAGACGTGATCCGCCGCGGTAAGGTGCGCCGTGCTAAGCTGTATTACCTCCGCAACCTGCGTGGTAAAGCCGCCCGTATCAAAGAACTTGATACACGCAACAAGGGCAAAGCGGCCGCTAAGTAAACTCCAATGGCAAAGAAGGGCAGCATCAAGACGCCGGAGCAAGACGGCTCGGTGCTGCCCGCTCTTTTTAGTGATCTCGAGATCGCCGGCATCGGGCTCTTTTTTGAAGAGGAAGCTCGAAACGCCGGCTATTCTTTTGTCGCCGGTCTCGACGAGGTTGGCCGCGGCTGTATCGCCGGGCCCGTCGTCGCGGCTGCCTGCATTCTCGACATCTCAAAGCCCTACCCTGAGAAGCTCGATGATTCAAAGAAACTTACTCCCGAGCTCCGTCAGAAGATAGCCGCCGAGCTAAAAGAGAATTGTGTCGCGTACGCCATCGGCCAGATAGAGGCCGATGAGATCGATGAGATCAACATTCTCGAGGCGACGAAAAAAGCGATGCTCCAGGCGATCTCGCTGCTCAAACCTGCCGCCGACTATCTACTGATCGACGCACTTCGTCTCAAGGCATGCCAGCTCCCGCAGCGTGGCATCATCAAAGGCGACTCGATATCCGCATCCATCGCCGCGGCTTCCGTGCTCGCAAAAACCTACCGGGACGATCTCATGTGCCGAATGCACGAGCAATACCCGGTGTACGGCTTCGATTCCCACAAAGGTTACGGAGCCGCGGTCCACTGGAAGGCCCTTTTTGAGCACGGTCCGTGCGAGATCCACCGTAAAACATTTAACGGTGTGCTAAACACACTGCCGCCAAAGCAAACACTTCTGGAGCAAGTTTAGTAGACAAACCAATCCGTCGGCTGACGATGGCTGGAGAGCGTGACCTTCGCCTCTGAGCGGAATAGCGGTGGCCGCATCTTTAACGCGGTCTCGGCCATGATCCGCGCGAGGTGAGGCTCGTTAGCGCGTTGGGAGAGGTGAGCGAGAACAATATCCCGTGCACCACCGTCAAAATCGGTTTGGAGCCAGTCGGCGAGAGATTCGTTGGAGAGATGGCCAACATTCGACATGATCCGCTGCTTGAGGTCCCACGTATAGACGTGACAGGTGCGGAGCATATCGCGGCTGTGATTCGACTCGATGATCGCCGCATCGCATCCGCAAAGCGCGGCTTTGATGCTGTCCGAGATGTGGCCAAAATCCATCAGCGTCGCGACTCGCACTCCATCGTGCTTTGCGACGAACCCAAAATTGTCCACAGCGTCATGGGGTACCCCGAATGGCACAAAGTCGATATCGCCGATCCTAAATTCCTGGTCCGACCGGATCTCCACGGCACGCTCCTTCATAACTGTCTTGCGCTTTGAAGCTTCACTGTCGCCATTTGTCCCGCCTGCACGCGTGTCATAGTAGGCGTCCTCCGTTATCCGCGAGATGTAGACGGGGCAATCGACACTCTGCAGCAGCACGCGCATTCCACCAATGTGATCCCCGTGCTCGTGGGTGACGAGGATCGCATCGATCTGCTCGCAGCGAACTCCGACAATAGCGAGGCGACGCGTGATCTCCTTTGCCGATAGTCCGGCATCGACAAGAACGTGTGTCTTCTCCGAGGAGATGAGCACGCAATTGCCGGTCGAGCCGCTGCCTAGGACTGTAAATCTCATCTGTTGTCGCGATACCGCGGCCCAAGCGCGCGGCCCATTAGTCTTGTGATCAGCTTGTTTGGGACTACGTTCACCGCCGTAGCCGTTATGTAATTCGTAAGTCCGGAAATGATCCGCGTACGGCCCTGTCGCACTCCTTTGAGGGCCGTGTCCACCACCTCATCCACCGTCTGCTGTCCCTTAGCATGGATCGGATTGTCCATGCTCGCGGCTTTGAAAAAATTTGTCTTCGTCGAGCCCGGACACAGTGCCATTATCTGGATGCCGTACTTCCGGTTCTCCTCCGCAATAGCTTCGGAGAAAGCTGTTACAAACGATTTCGTCGCGGCGTAAACAGCCATGTACGGTAGCGGCTGAAAACCCGCTGCTGACGATACGTTGATTATCGTTCCAGTCCGCCGCTCGCGCATCGGCGGCAAGTACCTGTGCGTGAGGGCGATGAGCGAACGAATATTGAGCTCGATCATGCCCAGCTGCTTGTCTAGATCGACGTTTGCAAAGTCGCCGTAAGCTCCATATCCGGCATTGTTAATAAGCCAATCTATCTCGAAACCGTGCTTCTCCGTTTCCTCAAAGATCTCTCGCTCCCCGCCATGCTCCGTCAGATCGGCCACTATGTAGTGGGCCAGGATCTTGTGCTTGAGCATCAGTTCGTCGCAGAGCTCATGAAGCGCCTTCTCCGAACGCGCAGTGACGACAAGGTTGTGTCCCTCGGCCGCGAGACGACGTGCGAATTCCTCGCCAATGCCGCTCGATGCGCCTGTGATGAGAGTGACTTTCATTCCCCGTCTTCTGCCGGTTCGGGATAAAGGGAGAAGTAGATCGCGGCGGCCGCCGATGCCAGGATCGTGAGAGTTCCAAAAACCCGAATGATTCCCGCGACCGTCTTGGTAGAGTTTAGCAACCCTGTGCGCTCAAGCAAGTAATTCCAGTCGTGAAAGCTGCCTTCGGTGCCGGTAAATCCGCTGGTGAGCACCAATTGCATCCTTACTGCGTCGGCTGCATAGACCCAGACGTTCAGAATCGACTGACCCACCCACAGCCCAACGATCGCGGCGGAGTAGTACTGCCGTCTCCACAGATAATAGCCGACAAAGACGGCGGGAAAGATCACCTGGAAGAGCGACCCTCCCGCGACCATCAAAAACTCGCCAAAAGGCCTGAATATCAGATGCCCCGTCTCGTGTATCGGCAGGTCGACGTTATCGAGAAAGCTGCCCTGCATCGGATCGTAAGCGATCCAGACGAAGTACAGCCCCAATAAGCTCGCGAATATCAGTCGCGGTAGTTTTGGCCGCATTATGGCTTGTTGAGACTGTTGAACTCGTCCTTGGACACTGCGTAAAATACGCACTCGATCCCGTAGTGCTCCTCGCGCTTTTCAAAGGTCATGCCGCACTTTTCCATTATCCGCCAGGAGCCGACGTTCTCGGGATATGCGATGGCCACGATGCGTTCGAGGCCCAATTTTTCAAAACCGTAGCGGAGCCATGCCCGTGCACATTCGGTCCCGTAGCCTTGTCCCCAAAACTGCTCGGACATATTGTACCCGACCTCGATCTCGCCAGTGTCCTCCAAGGGCTGCAATCCGCTCGTGCCGATCTGCTCGCCTGTCGATTTGAGCGACATTACTGACATACCGATGCCATATTTGTCGTGGCACTCAATGTAAAATTTCATCCGCTCGGCCAGCGTGTCAGGATTCTGAAGTCGACTGCCTCCGAGATATCGGGCTACAGGCTCGGGCGAGCGCATGTCAATGAGCCACGGCAGGTCGTCTGGCCGGATCGGCCGGTAATGAAGACGCTCCGACTCTAAAATGGCGTCAGGGTGCAAGACGTTTGATCTCCCAGGCATCTCCCGAGCGAGTGTAAACCAGGCGGTCGTGCAAGCGACTCACGCGTCCCTGCCAAAATTCGTAGCAGTCAGGCTTTACCGTATAGCCACCCCAAAACGGAGGAGGCGGCACATTATCGCCGAACTCCTCGCGAAGCTCCGCAAATCGCTGATCGAGCGTCTCACGCGACTCTACGACGGAGCTTTGATGCGACGCCCACGCACCGATCTTGCTGTCCAACGGTCGCGAGAGAAAGTAAGCGTCGCCCGCAGCTTTATCAAACTTCTCTACCCGCCCCTGTATCAGGATCTGCCGGTGCAGCTCGGGCCAGAAAAAGTGAAGAGCGGCGTTCGGATTTTCGGCGAGTTGCCGCCCTTTTTTGCTGGTGTAGTTTGTGAAAAATGTGAAGCCCTCGTCACCGTAATACTTGAGCAGCACAATACGGATCGCGGGGCGTCGATCCTCACCGCAGGTGGCGAGAGACATCGCGTTCGGATCGAGCACCTCTGCGTGAATGGCATCATTAACCCACGCACGGAACTGATCGAGCGGGTCCCTTGCCGCCGTTGCCTCCTCCAGAGTTGTCGAGGCGTAGTCGCGGCGGATGTTTGCAAGGTCCTCACGGATCATATCTCGTGCACCAGCAGGCCGTCTTTGAGTTTCGGCTCAAACCACGTAGATTTTGGCGGCATTACTTCACCCATGTCTGAGACTGTGAGTAGGTCGTCCATCCGCGTCGCAAACAGCGAAAACGCCGCGACCGCTTCACCCGAGTTGACCAGTCTTTCGAGCTCTGCTGTCCCGCGAGCTCCGGAGATGAACTCCACCCGTTCCGATGTCGTCGGGTCTGTGATCCCAAGTACGGGCCCAAGTACAAAATCTTGCAGAATGCTGACATCGAGGTTGTGAATAGGGTCGCGGTGCGTCATGTGGTCGGACTTGAATCGGAGGTCGTACCATTTGCCGTCCACGTATGTCAGGATCTCACCGTGCTCAGAGGGTATGGAAGTGTCGGTCTCGCTCACGAAAAAGTCGCGGGAGCACCGCTCCAAAAATTGTTCCGTCATCATCCCGTTCAGATCCCGCACGATGCGATTATACGGCAGTATCCGCAGCTCATCGGCAGGGAACATCGCGGCCATAACGTAATCATATTCCGCGTCGCTGCCGTCGGCATTCTGGCCGCGCAGCACGTCTCTGGCGATCCTGGCGCCCTCTATCCGATGGTGCCCATCGGCGATGTAGATAGATGAAACGCTAGCGAAGCCGGCGGCAAACTCGGAGATGTCGGTACATCGCCAAACCTGCTGCCGAACGCCCTCGGGCGCGACATAGTCGTAGAGCGGCGGACCCGAAACAGCGTCATCGATCAGCAGCTCCAACTCGTCCGTACCCCGAAATGCGGTGAATATCAAACCGGTCTGCGCCCGGAGGGTAACGATGTGCTCGGCACGCTCATTCACCTTCTCAGGACGCACGTTCTCGTGCTTTTTGATCACGCCCTTTTTGTACTCATCGAGCGAGAGACAAGCAACGACGCCGGTCTGCTGGTGGTCGTCCTTTGAGAGACGGTAGATATAGACGGCGTGCTCGCTGTCACGCTCAAGATACCCCTCGTCGACGAACCATTTGTAATTCGCCTTTGCGCGCTCTACGACGTCCTGCCACGGCGGAACCTTGCTCTTTGGAAAATCTGATTTCGGACGGGTTACGCGCAGGAAGCTGAGTTTGTTCTCCGCCACATACGTCCTCGCCTCCGACTTTGTGAGGACGTCATAAGGCACACACGAGATCTGCTCTGCTAACTCGGGCCGAGGCCTCAGGGCTTTGAAGGGCTTTATCGTTACCACTTATTAAGGATTGGGGGTCGGAATGCTGCTGCCGTTGTTGATCAGGTTGTCGATCTTCCGGTTCGATTCATCCATCTGCTGGATGATCTGGTCGGCGTATCCGGCCTTGTCGATCTTCCACTGACGGTCCTCGCGGACGAACGGCAGCGTCTCCCAACTGCCGTACGCATTCTTAAACTGAATTGACGCCTTGTCGCCGTTGATCACCTCATTGCGAAACTCTACCGTCGTCTGATTCGGTGCAAGCAGCGTCTCACGCTTAACGATGTCATCGACCGTCGTGTTTTGCGCCTTTGCCTCCTGTTCGTGCATCTTCATGGTCGCATTCGAGAGGAGGATCTTCATCGCTGTCGGATCTTTCTTTTTTGACGCCTTTACGTACTCCTTGAAGGTGTCGGACGGCGAGCGGTCCTTGTCACCGCCGCAACCCGCGAGCGCCGCCGCGATCACAAAAAAAGCTGTCAAAACGCCTATAGTACGCATCTTTGCCACGTCCAAAAGCATTTAGTATATCGTAGAGTCTTGATGAGGGGGAATCGACCACTATGAACCGCGAACTGATCACAGATGAGGCGCTTGCGGCCGCGATGAAGACCCTCGACGGAGATTGGACAGCCGAGGAGAATAAGCTGCGGCGGCATTTCAAATTTGTGAATTTTGGCGAGGCACTCGATTTCGTCAACCGTGTCGGCGACGACGCCGAGGCCGCCGACCATCACCCCGATATCTGCTTTGGCTGGGGCTATGCCAATATCGAGCTCACCACGCATGATCGCGGTGGAATCACGGATCTTGATATTGCTCTTGCACAAAGAATAGATTCGTTGTGACATCGCTTTGCTAAACTGACTTCAGACGAGGTGGTTTATGCAGAGCAATAATTCCAAACGAAAGATCTGGGCAGCTGCGCGCAATGTTGCAACGTTTTTGGGCCTTGCGATGCTCGTTTATAACGGGCTTGTCGGCATTTTTGGTTCATCTGGCGCGACAACCGTGCACGCTCAGACGGACCCCTTCCTATCGCGTCGGGTGGATGTGCTCGAGCAGCGGCTCTATTCGCTTGAGAGCCGTGTGAGCTCCGTCAGCACGCAGGTTCGGCCACCCTCGGTGATCTCGACGCTGCCGAGCATGACGCAGAACGATATCGACTTCTTGCGAACCCAGATGGACAGCATGCGAGTACGCCTAGGGGAGGTCGAATGCGGCTTGCTGAGGATAGACGAACGCACACTGCCGGCAACCCAGAGACGGAATCGCACAGGCTCATCTTCGGACCGTTGCCGCGATAACTTTGGCGCACCAATAATGCTGTCGGCTCGGCCGGGTTCTTAATGATCAGATGCCATCGACAATGCTATTTAGTGTCCTCGATGGTCTCATCGCCGCATAAGCTCTCGATGAGTCGGGGTGGTAATAGCCGCCGATGTCTTGCGGGCTGCCTTGTGCGGCGATCAGTTCTTCATTGATCCTCGATTCATTCTGCCGCATCGCTCTTGCGATCGGAGCGAAGATATCAGCGATGTCTGGCACGGCGGTCTGCTCACCAAGCGCTTCGGCCCAATACATCGCGAGGTAGAAGTGCGAGCCGCGGTTGTCGATCTGTCCGACCTTTCTCGCCGGAGACTTGTCGTTCTCCAAAAACTTGGCGTTTGCCGCATCC
>JBJMGO010000252.1:0-2463 GCA_045807825.1 Pyrinomonadaceae bacterium
AAAGGCGTCGACCATTGTCGAGAGAGCGCGAGCGGCGTCCTGGCGATCTCGTGTCGCGGAGCAGATCGTATTGACGATCTCGACCTTGTCGTTGGTCTTTGTCTTAATGGCCTCGGCGGTGTCGAAGAATGTCTTGGCTTTGATCGTCGTTTGAGAGACCACGAGAGGTCTGCGAAGCTGCGGCAAGGCGGCGACCTCGGTCTCGTCGCGGATGACGAATGCGTGATCGGGTGCGTAGCCTTTGACGCCGATCATCTCCGGGTGATCGGGACTACCGACGACAATTACGTGACGGTCGGCCGCCGCGGCGCGAGCGGCAAGCTTTTGCACGCGTGTGACAAAAGGGCAAGTTGCATCAACAACCTTCCCGGCCTTTTCCTCGAGCTCGCGCTGCACATCGGGTGTCACACCGTGTGCGCGGATGACGGCGGTTTCACCGCGGCCGATCTGTACGGGCTCGCTGATGGTCGTGACACCCTCATGTGCGAGACGCTGCATTTCCTGCTCGTTGTGGATCAGTGGGCCGAGGCTGCGGACGGTATCGCCGTGCTGGATGGCGTCCTCTACCATCTCGACGGCGCGTTCGACGCCGAAGCAAAACCCGTATTCATCCGCCAAAAGTACTTGCATTATCTCCGAAAGGGCATTAGATTTAATAGATTCTACCCACCCCACCAAGTCTAGCAGATGGCAGTATTGGACGAAACCGCGTTTCAGCGTTGCTGTTTTCTCGGTGAGGAGCATTTTACCGAGCTTTACGCGACCTTTACCGAGGCGTTTTCGGACTATGTCTTTCCATTTGCTCTGACCGAGAGCCAGTTCAAAAATCATCTCGTGCTGAATGGCGTCGACCTGAGGCGAACGGCAGGATGCTTTGTGGATGGGCGGCTTGTGGGGTTCTCGCTCAATGGTTTTGGCGACTGGGGCGGAGTGTCTACTGTATATGACGCGGGGAGCGGCGTTATTCCGTCGCACCGGCGGCGGCACATCTGTGAGTCGATGTTTGAAATGATGCTGGCGGCGTTTCGGCAGCAAGGGATCGGACAGTGCTTGCTGGAGGTCATCAATTCGAATACGGGGGCGATCCGGCTGTATGAGAAGCTGGGCTTTACGGTGAAGCGTGAACTCTCTCTGCTGCAGTGCGACGGCGAGCTGGTGGTGCCTGTCGCTGTCTCGAGGGACGTCGAGGTGCGTGCTATGGAGAGGCCGGATTGGGCCACCTTCGCTACGTTTTGGGACGGGATGCCGTCGTGGCAAAACTCGTCCGAGGCGATCGAGCGGAGCCACGGTAATAAGAGTTTGAAGGGTGCTTTTATCGGCGACAGGTGCGTGGGGTACATCATCTTTTCCTCAACATACGGACGGGCGGCGCAGATGGCAGTGGATAAGAGCTTTCGAAACCTTGGTGTCGGCACCGCGTTGCTCCAGGCGATGAAGGCCGAGACTGCCGAAGGGTACTCGATGCAGATCATAAATATAGATAAGGGGCTGCCGGGAGCGATGCAGTTCTTTCAGGACCACGGCTTTTATGAGCGGATCTCGCAGTACGAGATGGTCCTGCCTCTCTCGAAGGCTTAAAGCGTCAGGGTGTCAATGATCGGTGCCTGCCGGCATTCATGCGAACCGCATTTTTAATTTTGAAGCACTCCTAAAAACTACCGATTTTCGGGACCAGAAGACCGGCC
This sequence comes from Pyrinomonadaceae bacterium, assembly GCA_045807825.1. Lineage (GTDB taxonomy): Bacteria > Acidobacteriota > Blastocatellia > Pyrinomonadales > Pyrinomonadaceae > OLB17. The sequence continues at coordinate 1,686 of JBJMGO010000252.1, forward strand.
TGCGATCGGCTAGTGCGACGGCGACAGTTAAACCGCGGACCCACTTCGCCCACATAGGGAGGACTCCGCTGAGGGAAATGAATGTCGTTGGTTTACGGTGGATGTGCGGGGACGCGAATGTGCATCGTATTGCCTCGTCTCGTGTAAATTAGCGTTCACCGATCGTCTGAGACGACCGGACGATTTAGACGATAGCACGGGCATTGTTGCATTGTCAACATTTAGTTTCATAGATGCGACAAAAATGTTTTAGCCAGTCAAGTCTATAAGCTTTTTGGCCCTCAGTTTTCGGGTGGACGAGTCCGATCTAAAATGTCATAACGGGTTTTCTTGGTAAAAGCGATGTTGTCCCTGGTATGTGAGCTGGTATTTTCTGATGGTCAAACAAGGAGGTCTTCGTTATGAATGCGATCGTTGTAACCGACCAGGCTGCGGGAACAGCCGGGATGAAACTTGTGGAGCGGCCCGAGCCGCAGGCAGCAATAATCGACGTCATTGTTAAGATCGATGCGTCGGGATTCGTCCCCAAGGAGCTGGGGTGGCCATCGACATGGACCGATCGTCTTGATCGTGATCGAACACCGTCGATCCCAGGCCACGAGTTGGCCGGAGTGGTCACCGCTCTCGGCTACGGCACGTCCGGACTCTCCGTAGGACAGCGAGTGTTCGGTCTCGCGGACTGGTATCGCGATGGCACCTTGGCCGAGTATCTGGCGATCGAGGCACGCAACCTCGCGCCGCTGCCAGGCGACGTGGACTTCGCGGTGGGCGCGAGCCT
>JBJMGO010000253.1:0-2773 GCA_045807825.1 Pyrinomonadaceae bacterium
ATCTGAGTGTTCGTGTGTCTCCATTAGAGGTTCAATATCGAACTAAACAGCCGCCGGCTCGGACGCGCGTCTGCGTTCCGCCTCGAGTTCCAATCCGCTGCCCTCGCCAAACTCATACGGCTCCCATGTGACGATCGGCGGCGTAATAAAATTCTCAGTCGGCGGCGGCGACGACGTTCTCCACTCGAGCCCGGGCAGCATCCACGGATTGTCGCCCGCGGCCTTGCCGTACCAGAGCGAACCTACCAAGTAAACGACCGGCATCAGCATGCCAATACCGAGGACCGATGCTCCAGCGGTCGAGAAGATATTCAGCACCTGGAATTCAGGCGGATACGCAGCATACCGGCGTGGCATTCCCTGATATCCAAGCAGGAACTGCGGAAAGAATGTCAGGTTAAACCCGACGAATACCAACATCGCCGAGATCTTGCCCCAAAATTCGGAGTACATGCGGCCAGTCATCTTCGGCCACCAGTAATGGATGCCGCCAAGATACGCGATCACCTGCCCGCCGACCATAACGTAGTGAAAGTGAGCGACGACAAAATACGTATCCGTAAGGTGCACGTCGAGGCCCATCGCCCCGAGGAACAGCCCGGTCAGTCCGCCGATCAGGAACAGCCCCATGAACCCAAGACCGTACAGCATCGGCGTGTCAAAGTGGACTGAGCCTTTATACATGGTGGCCGTCCAGTTGAACATCTTGATAGCGGACGGCACGGCCACAACCATCGTAAGGAATGAGAACACCATTCCCGCGTACGGTGACTGGCCACTCACGAAAAGGTGGTGCCCCCAAACCAGGAACCCGAATACCGCGATAGCGATCGACGAGAAGGCGATGAACTCGTATCCGAAGATCTTTTTACGCGAGAAATTCGAGATCAGCTCGGAGACCACGCCCATTCCCGGCAGCACCATGATGTACACGTCCGGGTGCGAGTAGAACCAGAAAAGATGCTGGAACAGGATCGGATCGCCGCCGATCGACGGGTCGAAAATACCGACGCGTGCGACACGCTCTACCGCAACAAGCAGGATCGTGATCGCGACGACGGGAGTTCCCAGTACCATCACGAGCGAAACAGCGTAGTGCGCCCAGACGAAGAGCGGCAGCCGGAACCACGTCATCCCCGGAGCCCGCATCGTGTGGATGGTGACGATAAAATTGAGGCCGGTGAGGATCGACGAAAACCCGTTAATAAAGACGGCCAGACCGACGATCATCACGTACGTATTCGAGAAGGTCGTCGAGTACGGCGTATAGAACGTCCAGCCCGTATCGACACCGCCTACCATCAGACCGTACAGGGCCAGCGCACCAGCGAACCAATAGATGTAGAGACTGATCAGATTGATCCTGGGAAGGGCGAGGTCCTTGGCCCCGATCATGATCGGGATCAGGAAATTCCCCAAAACCGCAGGGATCGACGGTATCAGGAAGAAAAAGATCATCATGATACCGTGCTCGGTGAACACTTTGTTGTACGTGCCCGTCTCGAGCAGGTCGCTCGCCGGCGTCAGCAACTCGAGGCGAATCGTCGCGGCAAAAAGGCCGCCGATCATAAAGAAGAACGACACGCTGATCAAATACATGATCGCGATGCGCTTGTGGTCCTTTGTCAGGAGCCACGAAGCAAGCGTCGTCTTCGCATTCAAGTAATTTATGCGCGGGATACCGCTGCCGTAACCTGTTGCTGCTGTTGCCTCTTGCGCGTTCATAAGACCTGTACTGCTCTCTTATCTATTGCTGTTTGAAGGCGTATTCGGGTTTGAGCCCTGCGCGTTGCGTTTACCGCGATCGGCCTTGTTCGACGGAACCGACATCGAGTTTGCTCCGCCGCCGGCTCCCGCCGTATTGGCCGCCGGAGATGGCGCCGCCGACGCCGAGGACGAACTGCTCGTCGCTGCGCCCGGCGTGAGCGATTTTACATACGCGACCAATGCGTTTAGCTGCTCCTCTGTGACCTGCCCCTTAAAGGTCGGCATGATCGGCTGATAGCCCTCGACCACCTGCGAGGCGGGATTCTCTATAGAGTTGCGAATGTAGTTGTCGTCAGCGACGACGGTGCCGCCGCCGGTGAGCTTAACGGTCGAGCCGTAGAGGCCCTCGAGCTTTGCGCCACGCTGCTGCGGGCCGCCGGCGTGACAGGACGCACATCCGAGCTTGTTCTCAAACAGGTCCTTGCCCATCTCAACCGGGGTTTGACCCGAGGCGTTGCCGCTCAGCCAGCCCTGAAAATCTTTTTGCTCCATCACGTACACCCAGCCGCCCATTCCGGAGTGGTTGAGGCCGCAGTACTCCTGGCAAAACAGGTGATACTTACCGGGCTTTGTCGCATTGAACCAAAGATACGTATAACGGCCGGGCACGACGTCGGCTTTTGTACGAAACTCCGGCAGGCCAAAGTCGTGGATCACGTCCTCGGTCGTCATCGTAAGCTTGATCGTGGTGTTGACCGGCACGTGAAGCTCATTGATCTCACGCTGGCCGGTCTCGTGCTGCATCTTCCACATCCACTGCTTGCCGACGACATAGACCGTCATCGCATTCTCAGGCGGCGTGTACTGCTCAAAAAAGACTATTGCCCCGCCCAAAAAGATCGTCATCGATACTATGAACGGAATGATCGACCAGGTCGTCTCGAGCACCATCGAGCCGTGGATCTCGGCGCCGGATCCGTACTTCTCCTTCGCCCGGTACTTCATCGCAAAGATGAAGATCGCCAGGACTATCGGGATCGTGAAGGCGACACTCACCGCGACCAGG
>JBJMGO010000254.1:0-3645 GCA_045807825.1 Pyrinomonadaceae bacterium
ATATTCGGATACGGCTGTAGGCTGGGCTTTACGTCATTGCCCTTCTCGTCCATCTTCGGCTGGTAGGTCGCCTTTAGCTCGCCCTTCGCGGCGTCCTGGACGATGTCGGCCCAGTAATCGTCCGCCTCGCCAAGCGCCACTGCGTCAGCATGCTGGGGACCACCGTCGCGTCCTAATGCCTCGTCCGGGCATTCCGTTACATGCGGCCCGCCCATCACGACCCTGAATCCCGCGTCACGCAGAGAATCCGCGACCGCATACGCCCGCTCGATCATTCGTGTCATCGAGCCGATGCCGACGAGGCCGATATCCTCCCGCTTACAAAAGTCGACCAGCTCCGCACTCGACATGGCCTTTGCATTGCCATCGATCAGCAGTACCTCATGCTCCGGCGGCGTCAGCGACTGCAGCAGAAACATCCACAAATGCGGCATAAAGTTCCGCGTCATTCCGTTGTCTGGGCTGTATAGGAGAATTTTCATGCGTAATCACCTGGTTGGGGAGAGGTGAGAGTCTTTCCTGCTATCGAGAGGCAGCACCGAGCTTATGTCTTATGTTGAGCGCACTACCATTGTCTCACGTTTGACGAGCATCTGCTCGTGCCGCCAGCATTTAGCCACAAAAGACCAGCAGAGAGTTCGTCGCACGCCCTTGCTGACAATTTCCGGCCTTTCCGTTTATTATGCAGATATAGCTCTGTTCTTATCAATATGAAAAAGATTTTCTTCTCCGTCGTGACGGCGGTTTCGGTGGCGATATCGTTTGGCATCGTTGCGAGGGCGCAAGGCTTTGATCAATCGACATTCGGCGAGATGCGTTGGCGGAATATAGGTCCGTTTCGCGGCGGGCGTGTGAATGGCGTCACCGGCGTTCCGGGACAGCCCAACGTATTTTATTTTGGCTCCGTCGGCGGCGGCTTGTGGAAGAGCGAGAACAGCGGCCGTACATGGACGCCGATCTTTGACGACCAGGACATAGCCTCGATCGGCGCCGTCGCTGTCGCACCGTCGCAAGGGAATACCGTCTACGTCGGCACGGGCGAGGCCGACATGCGCTCGCAGGTGACCTTTGGCAAGGGGATGTACAAATCGATCGATGCCGGCAAGACGTGGCAGCACATTGGGCTCGAGACAACACGTCAGATCGGACGCGTCGACGTCGATCCAAGGAACCCTAATGTCGTCTTCGTCGCCGCACTTGGAAACATGTATGGCCCCAGCGCCGATCGCGGGTTGTACCGCTCAAAGGATGGTGGCCGCACGTGGGAGAAGGTCCTATATAAAGACGAGAACACCGGTGCGATCGACGTTCACATCGATCCGACAAATTCGCAGATCGTCTACGCCACACTCTGGAACACACGGCGTCCGCCCTGGAGCATCTACCCGCCTTCGTACGGCCCCGGCAGCGGCATCTACAAATCCACGAACGGCGGGACCACCTGGACCGAGATCGACAACGGAATTCCCGCCGAGAGCCGCGGGCGTATCGGACTTGCGATCGTTCCTTCCAATCCAAAGCGCGTCTACGCTATCGTCGACGCAAAAAAGGGTGGTCTATTCCGCTCGGATGACGCGGGAATGACATGGACTCTGATGAACGACCAGCAGCGCATATGGCAGCGAGGCTGGTATTTCAGCAAGGTCGTGACTGATCCGAAGAATGGCGATGTCGTCTACGTCTCCAATACCTCTGTCTACAGATCCACCGACGGCGGCAAGACGATGACCGCGATGAAGGGCGCTCCCGGCGGCGACGATTATCACCAGCTTTGGATCTATCCCGACGACGGCAATCGAATGATCCTCGGCAGCGACCAAGGCGCGGTCGTGAGCGAGGACGGCGCACGGACTTGGTCATCCTGGTACAACCAGCCGACAGCGGAGATGTACAACGTTGCGACTGACTATCGTTGGCCGTACTGGGCGACGGGCTCGCAGCAGGATTCCGGTGCGGCGGCTGCGTCGTCGCGAAGCAACTTCGCCGAGATCTCGAACCGCGATTGGGTGCCGCTCTGCGCGGGCGGCGAATCGGGCTACACAGCTCCCGATCCTTTGCATCCGAACATCATCTTTGGCGGCACGGTTTCAAAGTGCAACGTCGTCACCGGCGAGTCGTGGAACATCACACCCGAACGCAACCTCCCGACACCTGCGCGTCACACTTGGACGCTGCCGCTCGTGTTTTCGGAGGCGGATCCGCACGCGTTGTACTTTTCAGACCAGTACCTCTTTAAGACTATGGACGGCGGTGCGAGTTGGACGCGGATCTCCGAGGACATGACACGCGAGGATCCCGGCACGCCGGCAAACCTCGATGAAGCGACCGCCAAAGACGCACCCGACAACAAACGCCGCGGCGTGATCTACTCGATCGCACCTTCGCCGCTGCGTGCGTCGACGATCTGGATCGGGACCGACGACGGGCTCATTCATAAGACGGACGACGACGGCAAGACGTGGACGAATGTCACGCCGCCCGAGCTCACGCCGTGGAGCAAGGTCGTGATGATCGTGGCTTCGCACTTTGACGTTAGTTCCGCCTACGCCGCGATCGACCGTCACCGCCTCACCGACAACGAGCCGTACATCTACCGCACGCACGACGGCGGCAAGACATGGAAGCGGATCACAACCGGCCTACCCGCCGGCGTCTATATGCAGAATGTCACCGAGGACAAGGTCCGCAACGGCCTGCTCTTCGCCGGCGGCGAACTCGCGGTCTATATGTCATTTGACGACGGCGATCACTGGCAGCCTTTGCAGTTGAATCTGCCGCACACCTCGATGCGCGACCTTGAGGTCAAAGACAACGACCTTGTCGTCGCGACGCACGGCCGTGGATTTTGGGTGCTCGACGACATCACGCCGCTGAGGCAGTTGACGCGTGATGTGTTTCGCGAATCGGCGTATCTCTTTGATCCCGAGCCCGCTTACATTCTCCCGCCCGCATCCGAGGACGGCACGCCGCAGCCGCGCGACGAGCCTCTCACCGAGAACGCCCCATACGGAGCGATCATCGACTACTACATCGATCGTGCAAGCGGCCCCGCGACGCTGGAGATCCTGAATCCCGCGGGTGACGTCATCCGCCGCTACTCGAGCGAAGACAAACCGACCGTCGTCGATCCGAACACCCTCGATATCCCATCGTTCTGGGTAAAGCCCACTCCGGTCCTGCCTGCCACAAAAGGCATGCACCGATGGCTCTGGGACCTCCGTCCAACTCCGCCCGCACCACCGGCAGGAGGCCAAGGCGGTGGCGGCGGTGGTTTTCGCCGACAGGCTCAAGTCGTCCTCCCCGGCACGTATATGGTACGGCTCACACAGGGCGGCAAAACTTACACCCGTCAACTCATCGTCAAGCCGGACCCGAGAACCCAGAATGGCTATGCCGCCAAGCCGTACTCCGGCAAAGGCGCGTCACGGGAGGCGAAGAGGAAAAGGCAGAAATCGAATAGCATCTAAGATAACTGCTTAGTTGTTTTTGCTAAAAAGTCCGCAAGAGCCGCCGCAAGGCGGCTCTTCTGGTTTCGGGCAGAATGCAGCGTCAGTGGATCGCTCCCTTGCGGTTGTGGTCAAAATCCCCCGCTCGGAGTTTTTTCAGGAGTTCCCTCAATGCCAGGATCTGGGCGGCGTGGTGCGC
>JBJMGO010000255.1:0-13614 GCA_045807825.1 Pyrinomonadaceae bacterium
GACGGCGTTGACGACCTTTATCAGAACAAGGACGAGATCCCTTCAGTGTATTTAGACACCCTGAGATCGCAGCTTTTTGCATTGCTTGAGGCCAATGCAAAACCTATCGGCAAGAAACTTCAGATGAAGTACGGAGTGGGCGATGGTGACATTTCAGCAAACCCACTGCAAGGCCAAAAAGACGGCGACAGGTCAGCCGTCGATGCGGCGATAAGCTCCCTTCCAAAACAATCACGAACAAATCCGGATGTTGTGTGGCTTATTATGCAACTTCAGGAGCAGGGTTCCCCGGAGCTGTTGAGATTACTCAGTGCGGTAGTCCAGTCGGAAGAGCTTGGCCAGACAGAATTCGGCTCCGTAACGCTGATGATGATCTCCGGCTATTTTGATCCACCTACGGTGCCGGCCACTTTGCAGCGAAGGTTTCTCAAATTAGTGGTCGCTAAGTCACAAAATGCAGCCGAGAAGGGCGCCGATGCAGAGGGCTTTTTTTCTCTTATCAGCAACCTTGTGCCGGATATTTCGGCAAAGGCCCCCGATATGCTCGCAGCAGCGAAGGCGGTGCAAAGCGCCTTAAGGTCGAGAGTATCGGCGGAGTCACGAGAGGCCGAAGAGCGAAACCAGAGAATAGACGACAGCTCCGACCCCATTAGCGCCACCGTCGCAGAAGCGGAGAAAACGGATGATAAGTCGGTCAAACGCGATCTGTATCTCAGTGCCGTGACCTTGGCCGTTAACAAAAAAAGATTTGCATACGCAGTCGACCTGGTGGAGAAGCTCAGCGAAATCGAATCCCAAAATAGCTCTTTCAGTAAGGAGGCTCGAGAACGGGAGCACGAACAGTTTCTCGACACCGTCGTTCAAAAAGCCCTGGCGGCCGCGGACTCGGACGCCGCCGACTATGCTGTTAAGAAAATGATGACTCCCTACGCCAAAGCGAGCAGTTTTACGCGGCTTGCCTCGTATTATGTAACCGCATCGAATATGCCGGCTGCGCGCGATTCACTGGATGAAGCCATCAAGTATGCCAACCGAACTGATCCTTTGTCCTGGCGATTCCGGACCTTGATCAGTCTTCTGCCCGTTGCCCAGAAGGTCGATCCGGCATCTGTTTTCGAGTTGAACGAGATCACATCCAAGGCGATCAATGGGATGCCCGCGTTAGACGTTGACGACAAGCCGGGCACAGATAACTATCGGAACTACTTGACCTCGACAATGGTCATAGATTGGAACCTGCTGCCAGCTCTGACGAGCTTGAACAAGGTCAATCGAAGTGCGGTGATAGACATCGGCAACCGTCTTGATAGGAAAGAGGTGAGGATAATCGCAGATCTCGTCCTATCAACCGGATCGGCCGAATCGGCTGACGCTCAGATCGAAAAGAAACCCGCGTCATTGCCGATTCCATAGAGAGGTAGATGCTACTTGGTATCGGCAACACCTAGCGAGGCTTCGGCCTCGCTTTTGTTTTGCCCGCTGCTCCCACAACCCCGTCAGCCGAAGCGGCTGCCACCCCTCCTCAGGCAGGAGGGGAGCTCCGGAGTTCTTTGGGGGGCCCTCGACGGAGACAAGCCGTCATTGCAACCCGTTTTAGGGCTATTAATTCACGAACCAGAGATTCGAGAATTTCTCGTCGTTTTGATCTGAGTAGTTTTCGAGCTTGACGGCTTTTCCGACGAGCATCCCCAACGAATATGTTGGATCGAATTTGTTTGGGAATGCGTACCGTTGCCGCCAAAGGCCCAGGGACATGATTGGGATGGTCGTAGAGTTCTTATCTGAGAAGCCGTAGTTCACGACGCACTTAATGGTCTCACCCGATTGGAGGTTGATCCTTAAAGAAACGCGATCATTCTCCCCGTCTAACGCATAGCTTTCGAGCCTTCCATCTGCAATGGATATAAGTCTCGCGTTTTCTTTAGGTTCTCGAAGGTATCGGTGTGTACTCGGGTCCTGTAGCCATTTGTACGGCGTGCGATGCGCATACCATCCGTTATCCCTTTGACGGGCGAATCGGTAAAGGAAGCGGCGAGCTAACGTTGGCCGCTCGAATTCAGGTAAAAGACTGCCGTCTTTGTAGCGGAACCACTTACCTATTAGATATTCGCCCCAACCCCGTTTTGGGTCGAGCGAGTCACTTCCGTCCCAAAAGCTAACGAGTATGTCCGTTCGGTTCGCCTTCGCGTTAAACCGGAAATTATCGTTTGGGCCGAACTCTTCTATAGGAATTTCGACTGGAGCAGTATTCGGGAATTTATCAGGATCCTTGAATATGTGAGCCGTTACGTGTGTCACGCCCATGCCATTTTCTACGCCTTCATTGGTGACCACTACTAGCTCGTTCGTGCCGTTCCCGTCAAGATCGCCCCTGTAGGCCATGAAACCGTCCGGATCGACGCCTGTTACCGTACCCCAGTAGGAAGCCGGAATTGAGTCAAGTGTGTGGCCGCCTTTCTCCACCAGAATGACTGCATCGCCATTCTCATTGATCTGGACCTTACACACGCGAAATCCACCCGGTAATGCGGAGCAGTAAGCATCCAAGTAGCCCTCCAGCTTCGTTTGCTTCGGCATCGATCCGGGCCGAAGTGGCCCGGCATTTGCGACGAACGTGGAGCCCAGAAGGAGAATTGCCGAAATGAGTAATTGGCGTTGCGGGAAACTCATGATGGACATGATAGAACTTCGCGCATTGCAAGTGAATAAAAAACGTCTGTATTTGCCCGCTAAAGCGGGAGGGGGTCTTTTGGGTACTTTGTCCGTTGCTGAAGGCAACGGCAATGCACAGTGCACGGTGCACAATTCTGGGTGCACGAATTGCAGTGCATAATGCACAATGAAAGACGGACGATTCAGAGATCGAGGAGGCGCGTGATGAGAGTGGTGTCGCTAGTGTGTGTACTTCTGATCCTCAGCAGTGGGGCTTTCGCACAGAGAGAGGTGTCCCAGAGCGAGGCGGTGCTTAGACCGGGCGAGCCCGCTTACGAGGATGCTGTGAAATTCGCCAAGGTCTTGAAACAGGCCGGCGTCGACGTCAAAGGGATATACAGTTCGAAACTGAATGGCTTTTTTAAGGGTGTCGATCGTGCTGCGTTTTACACGACGGATAAGGGAGCGTTTGAGGTCATATTCTTGCCCAATCGCGGCGCGGAAAACATCAAGGTAACGGAAACAAGAGACGGTAAACGGCACGTCTATAGCTTCACCGGCCAGCCTCATCCAAACCCGCCAGGCGATACCTTTAATTCTGCCGAGCCGATGTACTTCGTGGCTCACGACAACGCGTTTATAGTGATCACCAGCAATAAGAAGCTTTTCGAGACCTTGATGGCAGGGTTACACCAAAACTGAAGTCCTCAGTGAGCGATCCGGGTCGGGCCTGCGATGTTGCGATATTCTGTTGGCGATCGAGGGCGAGAGCGCATGAGGACATTGCTTACACGCTACTGGTTCAAGTTTGATGTCGATAGTAGAAGGTCGAGTCCGTTTGGCTCCTTGCTATCTCGTGGCGTGGGCGTGACTGCATTTGATCTTTCGGACGCACTCAACATAACGAATCAGCTTCTGTTCGACGGAAACGTTATACAGCCGTCTGAGATACACGAGAACATCGACATATCGACTCTTGAGCCGCTCGAGGTGCGGCCAAACATGGGAGTCCCTATTGAGCGCGGGATCTGGTATCCCATGATGCATTTCCCATACCGCGACGGCCGCGAGTGGCCAAAGAAGTGATCGATGAAAAAAGAAGGGGTCGGGAACACTGCCTCAAAGCTGCCGATCTTACTGGCTATCCCAGGGGTCGCTTTCTGGGTTGTGCTTGTTCTCTGGTGGAACGATCACCGATCGGGTGAGCACTACGAGTACCTGGCGAGCGAGTGGCTGCTGTTTTTTGTCGATGCCGCGTGCTTTCTCGCCGCGTGCATCGGCGGAACGATCTGTTGGTGGTTCGACAAGAGATCTACCTTCTGGTGGATCGCCGCGGCCGCCGCGTTGACGCCGCTCGGGTTCGTTGGATGGATGCTGTTGTAAATCTAGAGCGTGGCGCGGCGCCTTTCACCGCCCACAAAACTTTTTTGCTCCTTGGAGCATTTTTTTGTTGACACGGTGTTTCATCTGTGCAATACTCCTTCTTGTATGAGAGCGGTCTCACACATTCTAGAGCGTCGGGTGCCGGGGAGGGAGTCTCTGGCCAGAGGTGCGCCGTGTCGGGATCGAGGAACCGGACCACCGCCGACGAGGCGGGAGTGCGCCTACCCGACGGGAGCTTCGGCGTCCGGGGCCTCACTGCGCAAAAAAACCGGCTCCCGCCGGCTCCCGCGTACCAACTTTGAAAATGCGGTTGCGACTTCCCCGCGAGATCACTTCAACGCAGAGACCGCAGAGCACGCAGAGAAAGAGCAGGCGATGGCATTACTGCTCAAGAAATTCGTCAACGCCGGGATGGTGCGTACAGGTTTTGAAGATGCGGAGATGTTTACCAAGCCATCGAGGCACGCCGCCGGCGAGCCAGTCGTTCAGTCATTTCGCGTAATACCCTTGTCTCGTGCGGGAGATAAGATTGGGGTCGCGGACATCGATGCGGATCTCACGCCACTTGCCGTCACGCTTCTCATTGGGGGACGTATATTCAATGGTGTAGAGGGTGCGGATCTCGGCGGCGACCTCAGCGTAGAGCCGGCCCATTTCTTCGAGGCGGTTGATGGCGTTGAGACGCCCGCCGGAGCGATTGGCCATATAAGCAAGCCTCTCGCGTGCGGCCTTGAACATTGCGATCTGCGCCGGCGTCGGGTCGGCAAGCTTCGCCGGATCACCGGTCGGCAAGGCCAGCGGGTAGATCGTCACGCCCTGAGCGTCGGCCCGGTTGAGAACGCCATCCAAAGCCGGATTGGAATCAGGCAGGATCGCAGTGTCCATCTGCTTCGGGTCCGCCCTGTCGAGCACCGCCCGATCGAGGTCCCGTGCCGAGGTATCGACGCCGTCCGTCAAGACAATGATCGCCTTACGACGCGACTTCTCCTTAGCGAGCTTATCGAGAGCAAAGTCCAGGGCTTTATAAAGCTCCGTGTGCCCGCGGCCGTTCGCGACGTTGATAGAGTTCGCGATCGTCGCGCGGTTAGAGGTGAAATCATTCCTCAACGCAGGTTTCTCGTTAAATTCAATGACCGCCACGCGGTCCTCGGGAGCAAGAGTGTCCAGGAACCGCGTCGCCGATTGCTTCAAGACCTGCCGAAACCCCAGCGTCGACCCGCTCATATCCAGCATCAGCACCACGCTGAATGGCGTCACCGTCGGCTCAAAATGCGTGATCTGCTGCTTCACCCCATCCTCGTAGACGTCAAAGCTGGACTGGTTCAGGTCGACCATCGGATGACCTCGTTTGTCCACGACACCGACGTTCAGCCGAACGACCGAGGTGTCCACTTTGATAGGTTCATCCTGAGCAAGTGCGGCATTCGCAAAGACGAATACCGTGAGGAGCAGAATGGGCAATAAAAATGGGCTTTTCATCCGCAACTGAATATTAGCAGTTTGACGGCGCCCGCCCGAATCCGGTTGCACTCTGTGAAATCCTTAACAGGTTACGCGTTTTGTTCTATAATCTTTGCAACTCTCACTCTTGGAACCAGTCGACATGTTATTTCGCCCGAGCTTTTGCGCACACTGCGGTGAGAAGATCGAGCGCAGCGATTGGGGGCTTTTCACGAGCCGCCGTTTCTGCGCGGTCTGTGAGTCCGAGCTCAAGGCCCACGACCTCGTACCGCGTGTCGTCGTGGGCCTCGGGATCCTGATCGGCATCTTTGGCATCGGCAGCTATTTGAAAGCGGGCAACGAGGAGCCCCGGCTCGTAAAAACATCAGCCCCACCCGTCGAGCGACCCGCACCCGCCCAACGCGACGCTCTGCCTGCGAATGTCACGGTTCCGACGCCCGCTCCCGTGCAAGCCGCTTCTGCATCCAACGCTATTCCACAAGCGAAGTCGCCGGTGAGCCTGCCGCCAGCAACGCAGGTTGCAAAAAACTTGCCCTCAGACGTTGTTTATATGTGCGGAGCGATGACAAAGAAAGGCACACCCTGCACGCGGCGAGTCCACGGCCCGATCCGCTGCTTTCAGCATCAGGGGATGCCGCCGATGGTGCCGCAGGAGAAATTGAGAATTAGTTAGGTCCATGTAATGAAACAAGTTGCCCCGAACACAATGATCCAAAGCCGCTATCTTGTCGTCCAAGCGATAGGCAAGGGCGGAATGGGTGAGGTCTATCTCGCTGTCGACCAGCGCCTGGGAAGCGCCGTCGCGCTCAAACGCACGAAATTCGACAGCGACTCCGCGCTCGGTAATGCCTTTGAGCGCGAGGCACGCATTCTTGCGCGCCTCCGCCATCCCGTTCTGCCAAAGGTTATCGACCATTTTATCGACGGCGAGGGGCAGTTCCTTGTGATGGAGCACATTTCCGGAGACGACATCGAGAAGCGTCTTAGTACGGCAAACAAGCCTTTCCCGCTCTCATGGGTGATGTTCTGGGCCGACCAGCTCCTCGACGCGCTCAATTACCTGCACTCGCACGAGCCGCCGATAATCCATCGCGACATCAAGCCGCAGAACCTCAAGCTCACAGAGGACAACCACATCATTCTTCTGGATTTCGGGCTGTCAAAGGATTTCAAAACCGGGTCGCAAGAAGCTCCGGCCGCGGGCAGCGTCGTTGGCTATTCGCCGCACTTCGCTGCTATGGAGCAGGTCCGCGGTACCGGCACCGACGCACGCAGTGATCTCTATTCGTTGTCGGCGACGCTGTACCAGCTTCTTTCAAATACCGTTCCGCCCGACGCACTAACGCGGGCCGAGGCGATCCTCGGCGGTCAGGCCGATCCGCTGACGCCGCTGGAGCAGTTAAATCGGGAGGTGACTAAGCCGATCTCGGACGTTATTCTCCGTGGAATGGCCGTGCGCCAAGACCACCGTTGGGCGACCGCTGTCGAGATGCAAAAAGCGCTTCGTCGGGCATTCAATACTCCACAAGCTGAGGTTGACGCGGCAAAAACGATGGTCATGGACACACCCGTGATCACCGAATCGCTCCCGGCAAAAACAGAGCCTCTGCCGTCGACAGAATCCATGCCGACCGTCGACCGAATCCACAACGCGGCACCGCCCGCGGACGCTACCATGCGAATGGACGCACCGCCCGCGAATTTGACAGCCGAGCCTCTGGGAGCGAAGACCGAGGTCTTGCCGTCGCCGGTGACGACTCCTCAAGGGGTGATCGACCAGGCACCTGAACCTGAGCAAACTCCACCTACGCCATTCGCGGCTGCAGCTGGAGCCGGGGGCAGCGCGGCTGCTCAACCACCGATCGGCAATGGCCAACCGCCCGTGCGGACGCCGACGCAACCAAGAAAAGGATCAAAGGCTCCCTTCATACTCGGTGCGCTGGTCGGCCTCATCATACTTGCCGGAGCCGCCGGCGGCGGAGGTTGGTACTACTACAACAATTTCTACAAGGCGAAGGCGGTTCCCTCGCCGTCGCCTGACGTCAACATAGCGGCGACGCCTGTTCCAACGATCAATGTCGTTGACGCCTCCACTCCAGAACCGGCAAATACGAACACGCCAGCCCCGTCACCAACCCCCGAGAAGGAGATGACAGCCACGGCGCCGTCAACAAAGGCGACGCCCCAAAGTGTCGCCAAAACCACTGACGCAAACAAACCCGCAAAGCCGCCGGTGACCAAGCCGACGCCCAAAAAAGACGACCGCACCGTCATAATGCAATGATCAGCAAAACCCTAAAATCTCTCGCTATTGTTCTAGCCGTCTTTGTCATTGCGGCACCATCATTCGCGCAGAATAAAAAGCAGCGCGATGCGGCCAAAAAGCTCGAGTTGGCCGCCGATGTGTCCTTTACCGCAAAGAATTACGCGGACGCGGTCGACAAATACAGTCAGTCGCTGACGATAGTCGCGACCAACCCGCCCGCGCATTATCGCAAAGGCTTTGCGCACTTCGAGCTCAAGCAATATCCCGACGCCCTTACGGAATTCGCCGCGGCATTGAGTCAGGGATTTCGCCCGCTCGAGGTCTATCGCGTCAGGACGTTTATTTATCTCGAGCAAAAAGACTGGGATGATGCGATCGCTGATTCTAAGGCCGCTATAGCGATAGAGCCACGCAATGCGAACTTTGTTAAGGCTCTCGTGCAGGCATATCTTGGTAAGAATGACACCGCCTCGGCCCTCGTGACTCTGCAACAAGCCTCGAGCGTCGCGCCTAATGATCCTGACATCGATTATTATCTTGCCCGACTCTACGCCGGAACGAATGATGCCAAAGACGAACAAGCTTCAGCAGAGGCGGCTTTGAAGAAAGGTGTTCGCTACGTTGGCGAAACTTATTACCTTTTGGGTGACGCCCACCAGCGCCAGCACAACTGGCAAGGGGCCATCGACGCGTACACCCGAGCGATCTCCGCCAAAGCTGACAACATCGCCGCATACCGCAATTTATCCGAGTCATACCGCAGCGACGGCCGTTACAACGAGGCGATCAATACGACCGCGAAGGCTCTGGCAACCTTTCCGCAGAATGGGGATCTGTACACCGATATCAGCTGGTACTACAGCCTCGCTGACCGTCCGCAGGATGCGATAGGTGCTGCGAAAGCTGCGGTGCAGTTACAGCCGCAAGCGTATCTCGGCTTTACCAATCTCTGCCGGGCCTACAATGATAATAAGCAGTACGATCTCGCGATCCAGGCGTGCAGCACCGCGCTAAAGCTTCAGCCGGGTGACGGCGAGACGTACTTCTACCTCGGCCGTGCGATGAACCTCAGCGGCAAGACCGTCGAGGCGACAAAAATGTACTCGCTGGCCGTTAAGGGTCTCGAGGAGTACGTCCAAAAGCTCCCTGACTATTCCGACGCCTGGTACCTCCTCGGCAACGCCTACTTTGCCGACAACCAGCGTGACAAAGCCGAGGACGCATACCGAAAGTGCCTCGAGCTTAGCCCCAAATACTCTAAAGCCCGCTACAACCTCGGCATCATCTACACCCGCAAAAAGATGAAAACACAGGCGCAGGACGAGTACAACCAACTGCTAAAGCTCGACCCGAAGCTCGCTGATCTATTGAAATCTGAGATCGACAAGATGTAGACGAAGGGAGGCAACCACGAAAATTCACGAAAGCTCACGAAACCGCGTCTTCGTTTCATGACCTTCCGTGAATTTTCGTGGTTGCTTCTTATTCTTTTCTACAGCCTAACCCTGCCACTCTTCCCCAACCCCGTCTTCACGTCCACCCTCTGAAACCTCAGCACGACACGTACTGAGTCGGGCCGATTCTCGAGCTTTGCGGGTACGAAGGGAGCGAAGTTCGGATCGCTGTCAAATGCCTTCTGCAGCTCCTCAACCGCGTGACTGTCACGCGAAGGTTCGACGACTTGTTGGATCTGAGCGAGGCCATCGCTAAACACGTCCGCGACCACGACTACCTCGTCATCCTTCATGTCGCCTCGTACGAACGACCGCGTCAGGGCTACAAGAGCGCCGTTTGGATTCATGCTCGGCGATTCCCCGGCGACATCCGAGCGTGTCTTTGCAAAAGCTACGGGCGAAACACCTTCAACCGTCGGCTTTGCCCACGGATCTCTGTCCTGAGCGAGCATGACGCCCGATGCAGCCGGTCCGGGACCGCTCGGCTGCGAATAGCGTCCGACGCTCGTGCTGAGAGTTACCAACAGCCCGACTCCAAGCACCAGCGACGCGACCGCACCTACCGAGTACGGCATCACGGCGTGCATCAGCCACTCTCGTACATCCGCCGGGAATGGCAACCATGATGAATGCATCGCCCGCCGCTCTGCGGTGGCGGCTGTTTTCACGCGCACATTCAGATAAGCAGGGACGCCGGGTCGCGACATCCGCCGAGCGGCCGATCGGATCCCAACAAACTCGGCGTTCGCGACGCGACACACTGGGCACGTATCAAGGTGCGCGGCGACCGCGGCGGCATTCTGCTCGGCGAGCGTGCCGTCGGCGTAAAGCGGGAGTTCGTGTTGTATGTCTGAGCACTTCATCCTTTATTGCTCGATCAAAACCGTGAAGCGGCAAAGCTCACTGACCCCGGCCGTCCCCGTTATTGGGAACAGTCGCGAATGCTGCCGTCTGCTCAAGATGCGCGAATTGCGATCCGATGTTGCTGGTCGTTTCAAACATTTCGTTCATCTCTTGCTTCCCTCAGCCCTCGCTTCTCTTGACCTGTCGTTTGGCACCGATTTTTAGTCTACGAGTCCGGGGCGAGTCAGCCTTGCCACTCCTGGTTATCAAAGATCCTTGAGCTTTACTCTCAGCTCTTGCCTTCCGCGTGAGATACGCGATTTCACCGTTCCCAGATTTATGCCCAGCGTTGCCGCCGTCTCCTCGTACGAGAGTCCCTCTATATCGCAAAGGACGATCGCCTCTCGGTAGATGTCCCGCAACTCGGCGAGAGCTTCTGCTAGTCTCGATTCCCTCTCACGTGCCAACGCTGAATCCTCCGGGCTCATACCGCCGTCGGCCAACGTGTCGTGGAGCGTCCTCTCCGTGTCGCCAATAGCGACATCGAGCGAAACCGTTACGTCCCGCCGTCTGCGTTTCCACCAGCGAAATCTGTTTCGCGACTCGTTGATCGCGATGCGAAACAGCCATGTTTTCAAACTCGCGTCACCGCGAAAGCCCTTGACCGATCTCAGTGCCCGCAAAAAAGTGTCTTGGGTCAGGTCGCTTGCCTCGTCTGCGTTCGACGTCAACCGGTACAGCAGTGCGTAAATGTCGCCCGAGTACCTGTCGACCAGCGTCTCGAATGCCGCCGTTTCGTCCGAACGCAGCGCCTCGAGAAATGCGTTGTCTTCTCGCGAGTGGCTAGCCGGGACGCTGGTCACAGCCCGTCCAATGTCTTCGCCTGCAAATGTGATCGACTCACTGAAGATCATCGCCCGCCTTCTCTCAACGGTTCCGCTGTCAACCGCCCGCCTCTCAAGCAACAAACACGGGCTGACAAGTTAGACACCGATCTGTTGAAGTTTGTTCCCACCTTTCTTCCTCTGCGCCTTTCATGTCTCTCGTCGGCTCTCAGGCCGTTCGGCTCCGGTTTGCCCAAAGCCCGCTTTTACGTTACATTTATACTTTTGCAAAAAGCCGGGCCTGCCCGATTATATAACGCTTCAGCACGCCGAAAATTGCATTTCTATTAGTAAATGGCACGTAAGAAACGACGATTCGAACAACTTGAGGCCGCCGCCTCCGCTCCTCAGGAAAAGAAGACCTATGTTGACCCGCTCCAGTCGCGTGTCGTGCCGCGCGTTGAGCAGGCGACTGAGAAGCTCGCCGGAAAGGGGCGCACGATCCTTTACGTGATCGGAGCTCTCCTCCTGCTCGTCCTGATCGCAGTCTTCGCGATTCGCTGGATAAACAAGTCGAATGCCGCCGCACAGGCTGCTCTCGGAAAGGCGATCGAGACCTCGCAAGCTCAGGTCACGGACGCGCCGCAGCCTCCGACCTCGACCGAGAAAACATATAAAACGGAACAGGATCGTGCCCAGGCAGCGATCGCCCAGTTTCAGGACGTCGTCAGCAAGTATGGCGGCTCGGCGGGAGAAAAGGCGAAGTACTTCATCGCGGTCAACAAGCTATCTGTCGACCGTCCCGGAGCGATCCAGGACCTTGAGCGGATCGCGAATGGCTCGGACGACAACGCAAAGCTCGCAAAATTCGCACTTGCGCAGACGAGAGCCGAGGATAATCGCCTCGACGACGCTCTCGCCCTCTACCAAGAGCTTGCGAATATGAGCGACCCGATCATTGCCAAAGAGACGATCAACTTCAACATCGCTCAGATCTACGAGAAGCAAGGCAAAAAGGACCAAGCCGTTGAAGCTTATCTGAATAACGCCAAGGCCGCCGCCGAGTCCAAGGACCTAGACGGTAAGCCCGCTCGAATGTCCCAGACAGCTCAGGATGCGAAGAAAAAGGTCACGGATCTTGCGCCCGACCGGGCCAAAGAGATCCCGGCGCAAGAGCCTTCTTCACCTTTTGGCGAGTAGCATTTGTCGTCAGCCCAGATCAACGCGTCGGAACGCGGGCTGCCAGCCCGCGTTTTTTCTTTGTGTGGTTCGTGACAATGCATCACGAACTTTGTGATAAAACATTCGAGTTGACTATATAGAAGAGAATGCACCCGCAAGAGCAACAGAGCCAGATGATCGAAAGCACTTCTGTCGAAGTGACCGACCCGATCTCCATCCGTGTCTCGCCGCACGGGTATTTTACCGCCCTCTTCCTCGCGACGTTCTTCTCCGCACTCGCTTTTTATCTCGATCTTGATGTGGTTGGGATCGCTCTTTTCGCAGCCTCATGGATCCTGATCCCGTCATTAGCACTGAATGACCGCGTCTCGTTCGACGGCAAGCGGCTCGAACGCACCGGGCTTGTGCCGCGTGCGTGGGCGGCGGTCAATTCGTCCAGGCGGCGGCTCAAGCTCGGCGATGTCGAGCAGGTAGAGACAGCTTCCGTGCGTGCCATCCGACGCGGAGGGGTTATATACTATCGGTACCGCACGGTGCTGCGGGGCAAAGGCATCAGCATCGCGTTCGCATCGGGCGGAGACGAATACCGCCGCATGATCCATGCCATCCTGCCGCGTCTCGACGAGAGCCTACTCGACACGCGCTCCATCGAGGTCCGTGATCATCTCGCCGACATCAAAGAGACGCTCATGAAGGCCGAATTCTCACGCATACCGGCCGCCGATGTGCTAGAGACATACTTCCGCCGATCACTACGCACCCGGAAAGGAGTTCATCCGATCCTCCAGTTCGAGGAGGAAGAAAAAGCTGAGGACCTCCGTGTCCTGGCTAACGAGCTCCGCGTCTCGGGCCATCTCGCACGCTCGCTGGAGGCATTTCGCCGTGCCATCGTGCTTAAGCCTCGAGACGGTTGGCTCCTGTTCGAATTCGCCCGCTGCTTGTACGCATTCGCCGGCATCAGCCGCCAGCCTCGGCTCGAACATCGTGCTCTCGCAGCTCTTCGGATGTCCGAGAGGCTCGCGAATTATGATGCGGACCTGCTCACGCGTCTGGGTGAATGGTATTTTACGCTCGGTGAGTACAAACGTGCTGGAGATCTTTTCGCGATCGTCCGCGACCGGCTCGGCGAGAATTTTCGTGCCGCACGTGGCCTTGCAGAGATCGCTCTTCGCGAAGGCAAGATCGCGCACGTCATTCATCACTTTGCAGCCGCGACCCGTACTGCGGAGTCGCCGGCTCTTCGCCGCTGGTCCAAGGGCGAGGCAGAGTACTTCACCCGCCTCAACTCAGATGAGGAGTACATGGAGATGGAGATCAGCCGCGTGAATATGCTCGACACCGTCGAGCGATCAAAAAAGACCGCTCTCCGCATCGCTTTTTTCGCCTTCCCGTTCGTTACTGTCGGTGTGATATTCGACGACTCCGTCATCGCGAACATCGGCTGGACCGTCTCCACCGTCACCCTACTCATCTGGACCGGCCTCATCCTCAGTTCCCGCATGCTCTCCCGACGCATTCCCTACGAACTTCTCTCAGCCGACGAGCAATA
>JBJMGO010000256.1:0-4765 GCA_045807825.1 Pyrinomonadaceae bacterium
CTGGAATTCCGCAAACTGGGTCGTCATCTGCTCGTGGATGTGATCGATCTTCTCATGGAGATGGGTGACCTCGAGCTCGGCTTTGACGTTGATGTCGTACTCAATATCATTGCGGATCTTGTCTTTGGCAGCCTGACGATTCTGGGAAATTAGCACGAAGCAGGACAGAAAGATCGCCTCGAGTGACACGATCATCGTCAGCAGGCCGAAGGGAAACGGGTCGAATTGTCGCGCATCCGGCAACAGCGTGTTCCAGATGATCCAGACGATGAACCAAACGCCGTTGATGATCAGGAAATGCATGCTGCCTGAGAACCATGCGATCCAGTCCGCGATCCGCTGGAGAGTGGGCAGGCGCTCCTCCATCTCGGTGTTTACGTTGCGTGCGACGCGGGTTTGCAGGAGACGGTCGACATTGCGAAGCATGCCGCTCATCGCAGCGAGCATGTTGAGCGCGGCGTCAGGCTGCTTTTGAAACAGCATCAAGAGATCGTCGCGGTCCAAGAGCAGGACCTCGCAATCCTCGATCGCACATGCCGTCGCCGAACGGGGCCTGGCATCGAGCATCGAGAGCTCGCCAAAAAGGTCATTTTTCTCGGCAACCGTAAGAACGATCTTCTCGCCGGTCGTGTCCTTTACAAACAACTCGACCTCGCCCGAGCGGACGATGTAGAGTGCGTCGCCGAGATCTCCCGCGCGAAAGATCACCTCACCCGCCTTTACCGAGGTGGAGTCGATGACGGCCGCGAGCTCCTCAAGCTCGTTCTCATCGAGCAGCTTAAAGAGATCTACGGCGGCAAGCTCTGATGGCTGACAAGGCATATTGATCTATAAAAAACGTCGCGCGGGCGAGAGTGCCTAGATTCTACAGTAATTCGTGATTTGCAGGTTACCAGCCGACGCCTGTTTGCTGTCTCATCTCAACGGCCACGGGTAGGGAGCAAATTGGAAAGCTGCTGCCAAACTTCCGTGCCAGACAAGGTGTTGAGACACGCGGGCTCTTCGCGTTCGATGCCTTCAAGGCGACAGGTCGTTTGGTGGCAATAGAGACACCGGAAGTCTGGGACTACGTGGACCTGATCTTTACCCAACGCGGCGACGAGGGCCGGGTCCGTCGCACCATATGCGGTGACCGATGGAATACCAAGAGCCGCCGATATGTGACTGAGGCCGGTATCGAGACCGACAGAGCCCGCAGAGCCAGCTATGACCGAGGCTTTTTGCGCAATGCTCATTTGCGGGAGAACGATGATGCCTTTGTCCTCGCCGGCGAGCTCTTGAGACCTGAGGAGCTCGGCTTCGCTGCCCCAGGGGAGGACGATGTTGTAGCCCCCCTCGCGTGCGGACTGGATGAGCCTTCGCCAGTGGTCGATCGGCCAGTTCTTTGATGTCCAGCTCGTGCTGTGGATGAAGACGAGATACGGTTGCTCAATCTCGAGTTGAACGGTTGGCAAACGAGAGCGTTCGATGCCGTAGTCGAGTGTGTCTGGATCAAATTCGTATTTAAGAACCGACGCGAGGAGCTTCCGCATTCGCAGGATGGAATGCTCGCCCTTTGGCACGGCGAACCGTTTGCCATAGGTGAGATGCGCTCCCCATTCGTGGACGTCGCTCCCGACATATCCGTATCGCGGCCCTTGCGCGAGCATCGCGGCAAGAGCACTTTTGAACTCGCCTTGAATATCAACGACGAGATCGTAGCGGTGCTCGCGAAGGTTACGCATGAATGACTGTGCTTCGCCTGATCTGAAGGCATTGCCCCAGCCTTTGCGAAAGCGACGGAAGGAGCTCGGTATCACCTTCTCTATCGCGGGATGCATGCGCGGGACATCTGCGAAGGCTTCGTCGGCGACCCAGTCGAAGGTAATGTCCGGACGTGCGTGGTTAGCGTCGGTGATGGCCGGCAGGGTTTGAACCAGGTCGCCCATCGATGACAGGCGTACGATGAGAACGCGCATTTGGGATCAGCCGCGGATGGAGCCGAGGATCGATTTTGCAGTCGCGGTGACTTTGTGTCGCCACATGTGCGAGCGGAGTGCTCCGGCGTCGGTGACGTAATTGAGCTGCATCGCACGCCGTTCGCCGACGAAGGGTTTGTGGCCGTGCCAGCAGTTCTCGGTGACGAGAAACATAACGCACGAACCGAAGCTCGGCACCACCTCAGCGAAATGATCGTCGAGATCGTCGGGCCCATTCAGCAGACGCAAACGGCCGTCGTCGCTCGGCCATTCGTCATTTAGATAGACGAGGACCGTGACGAGCTTTGCCTTTGTATCGGTGTGAATGCGGCCGTCTTTTGCTCCCGTGAAACCGCGGACGGTGAGCATGGGGAAGCGCTCGGAGAGATCGAGCCCAAAGGCTGCTGCAACCGCGTCTCGAAAGGTGTCGCTTTGGAGCTCGGCTGCGAGTTGTTCAAAACGATCGGAGCCTTTGACAGTGCCGGTGGGGAAGCTGCCGCGAGTTGGCAGGGCCGGGAATCCGTCAGTTAGATCATCTTTGTATCCGTGCTTGATCAGTTGCGGGACCAGGATGTGCGGGTAAGGCTGATCGCGCCGCTTTGCGCGGCTTAACGCCTCCACATCGATCAACTCGAGGTCTGACATAGGCGAAATAGTATCAGAAGCACTCTGACGGCACGTTCTCGAGCGTGTTTATCATCAGCATATCCACGACATCTTTGTAGTCGCCGGTAGCCTCAAAAACGCGG
Source organism: Pyrinomonadaceae bacterium (assembly GCA_045807825.1). GTDB lineage: Bacteria > Acidobacteriota > Blastocatellia > Pyrinomonadales > Pyrinomonadaceae > OLB17. The sequence continues at coordinate 2,708 of JBJMGO010000256.1, forward strand.
AGCTGCTCGTCGGCCGATGTGCCGCGGTCGAGTATCGTGTGAATATGCTCGATCTCCTTCCGCGAGCCGAGGACGTCAACGACATCATCGACAAACTCCAGAAGCTCACGTATGAGGTCTTTGACGGGTACCTCTTTTTGCTTGCCGAGGTCGAGGAGCTTACCGTCTAGACCGTAGCGGATCGCACGCCATTTGTTCTCGAGGATCAGGCGGCGGTGATAGATCCGAAATCCGAGATTCTTATCGATCAGTGTGTGGAGCTTAGCAACGATCGCCTGAAAGAGTGCCGCGATCGCAATGGTGTCATCAACGCGCGTCGGAATGTCGCAGACGCGAAATTCAAGCGTCGGGAAAATGTAATGCGGCCGCACGTCCCACCAGATCTTTGACCCGTCGGGAATGCAGTTCATCTTGGTCAGCAGATCGACGTAGGCCTGGTACTGCGCGTAAGACTCAAACTCGTCGGGGACCTCGGTTCGCGGGAACTTTTTGAAGACCTCTGAACGGTACGATTTCAGGCCGGTATTGAAGCCAAGCCAAAACGGTGATGAGGTTGTGAGAGCAAGAACGTGCGGCAAAAAATACCGAGCCGCGTTCATTATTTGTATCCGTCGCTCGAGGTCCTCGACCGCGACGTGAACGTGCAGGCCAAAGATCAACAAGCTTCGTGCGACCATCTGCAGCTCGTCGACAAGGATCTTGTAGCGATCGCCCTCTGAGATCTCCTGCTCCGACCATTTTGAGAATGGATGTGTCGAGGCGGCGACGATCGCCATTCCTTTCTTTTTAGCGAGCCACGAGATGATACATCGCAGCTTGGTAATGTCCTCGCGGGCTTCCTGGATGTTGGCGCAAACGCCCGTTCCGACCTCGATCATCGACTGGATCATCTCGGGCTTGATCTTCTCGCCGAGCAGCAGCTTGCCCTCCTCTAGGATCTCTGAGACGTGCGACTTTAACTCGCGGGTCGCGGGATCGACGATCTGAAATTCTTCTTCGATTCCGAGGGTGAACTGGTCGAACATTCTAATCTAAATTATGCGAGCTGAAGTTCTTGTGTGAGAAACTCGCCGTCTTCGTCTTTAAGGTCCTTGAATCTCACGCCGACGCCATGGCCGGGATCGGAATAGACGACCGTGCCCTGTAGGTGCAGCGTTCGCTCGCCAAGGTTAAAGGTCATCATGATCGGTTTGCCCATACCTAGTGGAGCGGTCGTCGTCATATATAGGCCGCCGACGCCGATGTCGCGGGTGTTTGCGATGCCGGTGCCGTCGCCTCCGTCAAAGCGAACGTTCACGATGAGTTTTTTTCTGTCAGAACCGCGGCGTTCTGAAGATGAGCGCGCGTCCTTTAGATCTTTTTCAGCCATAATTTGCCCGTTTCCGGTCCTGACTGCGAAGTCCACTGTGATGCCCCAATTCTACCGTTAAACGGTTTGTTATCAAATCGTTGTTTTGATCAGCTCGGGCTCTACGACAGCAGTGGAGGTTATGTTTTGCGATCGCGCTGGAGGGCGTGGTCGAGGGTGCGGGTGGTGTGATCGGTGACGGAGCCGACAGGACGTGGTTCGAAGGTGGGGCCTCCCAGACCTCTCAGGGGCGCGTCGCCTAGTTGGCGAGCACCTTCCTTTTGAGCTTTTGACGCTTTTGGCATGCGTGACCTGCTGAGGAGCATCACAAAGCAACCTACCTCGGCGATCGCCAGCAGGAGGAACGTCATGAACGCCATCGCAAAGATAAAATCGTCGCGAAAACCCATGCCATTTTTGAGGGCCGCTATCAATCCGATCACCATCCCCAGGCCGAAGAGCGGGATGCCGATCGCTCCGCCGACGAGCAGGTTGTAGGTCGACGCCGGCAGCACTCGCGATTCGGCCTCGGGCCCGAGCCTCGCTCCGCATTGGTTACAGAAGCTCAGAGCAGGGTTAACTTCGGCGGCGCAGGTTGGGCAATACATGGTGTTATCGTGCCATACGCCGTTCGCTGTGCAAAAGTTCTATTTCCATGACAAGAGTGGGAATTCACTCGAAATGCCTTTTTGCGTTTGAACGTGGGCAAA
>JBJMGO010000257.1:0-3307 GCA_045807825.1 Pyrinomonadaceae bacterium
TCAGCCGCGTCAAAGAATGGTTCCTCAATAAAGAACACTCGGCCATCCTTTGCAAAGCGGCTCATCAGGTGCTGCGGCCGTTGAAATACGAAGTCCCACCTGAGGTGCGAAAAACACACTACATCGCGTGCCGCAGACAGTCCTTCAGTTGAGGGAGGTATTGATGTCATAGATCTTTTGCCGTCCTTTCCTAAACCCAGTTTCGATTCCAAAAACACTATGACATGCCCGTTTTTAGGGCACTGTAGGCTGAGATACATTGCTTGTGAGGCGCAATTTTGGCTTCTCTCTGGCGGGATCCACGACCATTTGACCGGGAAAAGGGCCGCTTGCGGAGAGCGGCCGTTGAATAGAGACATCAGGTAGATTCAAGCGGTTCCATACCTCTCACGTGCCCGCTCGCGAGCCTTTGCCGCCTCAATATCACGATCGCGGGGCGGAGCTGTGGTTGAGAGCGAATTCAGCATCTCCTGTGCTGCGGCTGCGACACGTTCGACAGCAAGGTTGAAGGCGTCCTCATTGAGCTTCGACGGCTTATTCATCCCTGACAATTTGCGGACGAATTGTAGCGACGAGGCGTGCACCTCATCCGTGGTCGCGGGTGGATCAAAGTTGAAAAGTTGTTTAATGTTGCGGCACATACTAACTCGCAGGCGGTTTGGCTGACTCACCGTTCACCTTAAGATCCGACTGATGCTCGACGCTGCCCATGTTGTGCCAGGTACCGTCCTTCTCCCGTCGCCACGCATCCGTAATCTTGCCCGAGTATGTGAACGGCAACACTGGGCTCCCGGGAAACTGTATCTTCCCACTGCTCGTCTGGGAATAGGCTACGAGATAAAGTCCGTCGTCGAGCGTGATCTTCTCGATCTTGGTCTCAAGCTTATCCACCGTCTTTATGAATGCGAGGATCTGCTTCCACTGATCGATCGCCTCGGCGCGAGTCATTTTTTTGCCGTCGCTCTCGAGCGTGTAGGCTGTGTCGTAATATTGGGTCAGCTTCTCGACATTGGACGTTCTAAGAGCTTCGTCTAGCTTTTTGTACACGCCGCGGAGCTCGTCCTCGGTCGTCGCCTTTTGCCCCATGCAGACGGCAGTAAAGATCAGAAGAAGACAAAGCGAAAGCGTAATTTTTTGCACTCTAGTAACCTCCGGTGCTTAGTTTTACTACGTCGTGGATTCTAAAGTTTCACTTCGTTGATCCAGCCACTGATGGAGCGTCCAATTTCGGCGAATACGTCCTCGGTCGATGTGCGGGTTTTCTTGAGGATCTTGTAACTGTGGTTGGCGGTGTCCAGGAGGTGAAGGGTGGCCCGGTCGCCAAGAGATCCGATAGTCGGTTTCAGCAGATCGAGCGTCGCCAACTCATCACGCGTTCCCGAGAGAAAAAGCATCGGGATCCTGATATTAGCAAGGTGATCGGCTCGCTTTGTATCAGGCCGTCCCGGCAAGTGCAGCGGGAACGAAAACAGGATGAGCCCGATAACATTCTCAAGCGGCTCCTGAGACTGTGCGGTCGTCGTCATCCGACCACCGAACGAATGGCCGCCCGCAAGCAGCGTTAGGTCGGGTGCAGCATTGTGAGCTGCTCGGACGGCATTCCTGATCGTCTCGACGCAGGTCGCGGTCGAATTTCGTGCGGTGCCGTTCTCAGAGTATGGGAAGTTGTACCGAAACGTCGCGATCCGCTGCTCCGCCATCGCATCGGCGATCGCCTCCAGCGTCGCGTGCCGCATCGTCGTAGATGCTCCATGCCCGAGCACCAGCAAATGCGTCGCCCCCTCAGGCCGCGTCAAGATGGCTGAGACATCGCCCTTGTCAGCCGTAGCGGTAAATCTGAGTTCCTGTATCGCAGAAATCACGGCTGCTTAAAACTCTTCCTCAACGCCTGCCAGACATCGTTGTAGTCCTTTTGGAGCTGTGGGCATTCCATGGCCAATTTTGTTGGGCGGATGACGTAGCGGGATTCGAACATGAAGGCCATCGTGCCCTCGAGCTTTTGCGGCTGTAGGTCGGCATTTGAGGCTTTGTCGAATGCGTCCTGATCTGGCCCGTGGGCGGACATTTGGTTGTGGAGTGAGCCGCCGCCGGGCACGAAGCCTTCCTCTTTGGCGTCGTACGCACCGTAGATGAGGCCCATGTATTCGCTCATCGTGTTTCGGTGATACCACGGCGGCCGGAACGTGTCTTCACCGACTAGCCAACGATCGGGGAAGATCACAAAATCGCAGTTGGCGACGCCAGCCTCGCCGCTCGGGCTGGTCAGCACGGTGAATATCGACGGATCCGGATGATCGAATGAGATCGAGCCGATCGTATTGAACCGCCGTAAGTCGTAGCGGTATGGCGCGTAGTTGCCGTGCCACGCGACAACGTCAAGCGGGGAATGATCGCTCTCGCAGGACCAAAGATTACCGCCAAATTTTGCAACGATCTCAGACGGTGTGTCGCGGTCCTCGTACCATGCGACAGGGGTTTCGAAGTCACGCGCATTCGCGAGCCCGTTCGCTCCGATGGGGCCGAGGTCAGGCAGGCGGAATTGCGCACCGTAGTTCTCGCAGATATATCCGCGGCATTGCTCGTCTCCGGGAGCGGGCTCTACGCGAAACTTTAGCCCGCGAGGAATGACAGCCACCGAACCAGGACCAATCTGCAGCAGACCCAATTCGGTCAATAGCCCGAGACGGCCCATCTCGGGCACGATCAGCATCTCGCCATCGGCGTTATAAAAGTACCGATCGCCCATTCCTTTGTTGAGGCGATAGATGTGGATGCCGATGCCGCTTTGCGAAAAGCTGTCGCCATTGCCAGCCATTGTCACTATGCCGTCAACGAAATCCGTCGGCTTTGACGGCACCGGCAGTGGGTCCCATCGAAGCTGGTTCGGTGTTACCGGCTCGTGAAATTGACTAACCCAGCCGCCACTCTCGATCTGTTTATACGGGCGGTGCATGACCGACGGTCTGATCCGGTATGTCCACGTGCGCTTGTTGTGAACACGCGGCACTGTGAACGCCGTTCCCGAGAACTGCTCGGCATACAACCCAAGCGGGGCCTTTTGCGGCGAATTACGACCGAGAGGCAGAGCACCCTCGACCGCCTCTGTCGCAAACTCATTGCCAAAGCCGGTCTGATATTTCAGATCCATGAGAAGAATATGCCCACGAAAGACTCGAAAGTCACGAAACAGAAGCAACAATTTTCGTCTTTTTCGTGCCTTTCGTGGGCGATGGTTTTAGAGGTTGCCGCGGCGGCGCTGCTCTTCTTCAATCGAGACGAACAGCGCCTTGAAGTTGCCTTTGCCGAA
>JBJMGO010000258.1:0-13773 GCA_045807825.1 Pyrinomonadaceae bacterium
ACCTCGCGAACCTCGCGCTTCTCCTTTTCCACGCCCGCGAAATCATCAAGCATGCTGATGTGACTGGACACGTCGTAAAGTGTCTGCTGCTCGCCCTGTCCGTGGATGTTCGCGAGCAGAGGCCCGAGCTTTTTTAAGAATGTCTGAGTGACGAGTTGATCGTTGACGAAGATGCGATTCTTCCCATCCCGCGACAGGTCTCGGCGAACTAATATCTCACCGCCGCTCGGATCGACGCCGCTCTCATCGAGCAGGCGAGCGAGGTCGCCAGTGATGTCTGTCTCGAACAAACCCTCGATGCGAGCAGACGATGCGCCCTGCTTGATCAGGTCGGTCGTTACCCGCTCTCCCATCAGGGCGGCAAGACTGTCGACGATGATCGATTTACCGGAGCCCGTCTCGCCCGTGAGCAGATTAAGGCCGCTCCCAAACTCTAGATCGAGCCCGTCGATAAGTGCAATATTCTTTATCCGCAGGTGTGAAAGCACTACTTCTTAGGTACAACTCCGACGCCCTTGAACCATTTCCCCTGAGAGAATATCGCGTCGGGCGGGAACTGTTTCTCGAGCTCCGCCGAGGTCCAATCGATCACGCGGTCGCGCTTATAGAATAGCAACTCCGCAAGCTCGCCGGTCCGCGTGCGGCCGTACCGCTGAACGACGTAAAACCCGCTCGCATCATATTCCTCAAGACCTCGCAAGCCTCCGAGGCTGCCCATCGCGCGAACATATACAGGCTGCAAAAAGGTCGCCCGTCGCCGCTCGGTCACACACGCGAGGTCGGCGGTGCCGATCGAAGCTTCTCCGCCGGTGGATGGCATGTTGACGACATTAGCATTGCGAAAAATGTAGTTGACCAGCGCACCTGAGCCATTCTCGATGAGGCTCTGGTATGGAACGATGGACTCGTTCTTTTCGCTGCCGCTCGCGAGAGATTCGAGAGCGGTGAGAAAGGCAACGAAGTTCAGCCTCACGAGAAACATCTCATCCTTGCCGTGCAGAGCACCGGTCTCGATCAGGATCGTGGGCGTGCCCCACGCTGTGAAATTGTCGCCAAAGGCTGTCGCAGTGTATTCGTCACCGTACCGTCCGATATGGCCCGGTATGAATTTCATCAGCGCGTTGATCATCGCAGAGACGACCCGGATGTTTCGCTCAAGACCGGGACTCGTTGTTTTTGCGGCGTCACCATATACGACGAGGAGCGAGATCGTCGCCTGATACGGCGAGTGCCCCACGCTCGTAAGGGACTGCTGATTATGAAGATTGAATCCCACATCCGGCGTCCATGAGTCGCGAAGCTGCTTGAGAAGCCGTGCCTCAGGCGTCCTTAGATCGAGCGCGTCGCGGTTGATGTCGATGTCCTGCGACGAACGCCGTTGGTACATCTCCGCGCCGTCCGGATTTAACATCGGCACCGCACGAATAGTGAGCGCAGATTCCATCTGCTTCACCTCGGGGTCTGCCGCGTGTTTCACGAGGTACGTGAACATGTCCACGAGAGCCGCCGTCGCGGTCGGCTCATCGCCATGCATCTGTGACCACATGAAAACCTTCAGCGGCCCCTTACCCCACTCGACCTGATCGATCTCGCGACCTTGGTAAGACACGCCGACCTGCTCGACCTTGAGGCCAAGCTTTTTAAGCCCGTCGAGATATCTCCTAACGTCTGGCTGCCGCATGTCGGAGGGCATCATCCGCGTGACGTGCTCAGCGTCCCACGCGGCGGCGAGCTTCTCGGGTGTCTGCGCTTTTATACTCATCGCCGTGACAACCACGGCCAGAACAATGATCATTTGCCGCATGCGTTTTAATGTAAGGGTAGAACTCAGCTTTGCAAAATCTCCCGGTAAAGACTCTCGGTCGCCTCGCACATGGATGCCAGGCTAAATCGCGAACGTGCCTCTCCGGCCAGTCTTGCACCGAGCTCGCGCCGCTTCTCCGGGTCGTCCAGATATCGCGTGATCGCCTCGGCGAGCGCGAGCGGGTCCTTGACAGGCACGAGAGCGTCGGGTTCGGTCACAAGTGTTTTCGCCCCGTCAGTTTCCGTCGCAACCACGCCCGTACCGGCAGCCATCGCATCGAGGATCGCAAGCCCAAAGCTCTCAGAGTGCGAGGGCGATACGAAGAGGTCTGCCGCCGCAAGGAGCGGCGAAACGTCGTCAAGCCAATCGAGCCACACGATCCGCTTCTCCAAACCGAGGACCTTGGCAAGCCGCTTCAGCTCACGTCGAAATTTTTGATCGATCGAGTTGTCCTTACCCGCGATCACAAAGTACGCATCCTCGTGGCTCTTCAAAACCTCGTTTGCCGCAAGCACAAAGTCCCGCTGTCCCTTGAGCGGTTTTAGCTCGCCGAGTGTCACAACAAGCACAGCTCGACGGGGGATCGAATGAAACCTGCGAAATTCAGCTCCCTTCGTCTTGGTGTCGGCACCTTGGCTGTCAAACGTGATCCCGTTTGCGATCACCACGATCTTGTTTCGTGGGAATATGCGTTCCAGATTCTCGACCATCGCCGGCGAAACGGCGATCGCACGATCCACGTTCCGCAGCGCGAGTCGATGAAACGACTTCATCGGAAACATCACGTGTCGAGTGATCACTAGCCGTGCCTTTGCGGAGCGCGCCGCGACCGCCGCGGCTAGATAATCGCGAGCAACGTGAGCGTGAAGCACCTGAATGTCGTTTTGCGACAGAAAACGGGAAATCCTGTTCGCGCTAAGCATGCCGAATGAGTTCCTCACCGACACATGCAGGAACCGCTCTCGCGGCACAAAATCAAATCGCTCTTCCCACTGATTGGTTGGCCTCAGACCAACATAAACCTCATGCCCGCGACCCATCATCTCACGGGCCAGATCGACCAAATGCCGCTCTCCGCCTCCAAAGGTCAACGCCGATGAGATGTACATGATCCGCACGCACTTGAGTATAGCGTGAGTGAGCCAGCTCATCCGGAGCAAGAAAAAAAGGCACGCCTTCCGAAGAAGGCGTACCGCAGTGGTCTGCTAGACCTTTCGTCTTAGAACGAGAATCGAGCCGCAAGCTGGATCTGACGCTCACGGTAGAAGAAGTTGGACGTATTGGTAGTCGTACCAAACGTCGTGTCGTATGTAAGCGTCGTGCCTGACAGCGTGTACATGCGGGTACCCACACCAGTCACGATCTGCTTGTTGAAGATGTTGAAGCCTTCAGCAAGGAACTCAATATTACGCTTCTCACCGAGGTTGAACCTACGAGAGATGCGAAGATCGACGTCCCAGAAATGTGGCGTCCTGAAAGTGTTTGGCTTGGTGTTCGGTATACGGTTCGACCCGCCGGCACCCAAAACGCCAGTACTCGTGCCACCGCTGATGTTCCCAGTTCCGGCGGTCGCGGTATAGGCAAAGCCCGACGAGCCGGTCACGATCGGAGCAATCGTCCAACCGCCAAAGATCGCTCGACCCACGGCGGAATCATGGCCCACACCAAAGAGCATGTTCGGACTGTAAACCAGACTCGCTACGAAATGGTGCGGTGTGTCAAACGACGATGTCGACCGCTCATCGTCTAGATTGAATGGATCGAGCGGACTATTACCCGTCGTGAACGTCTGGGAGTTTTGTCCGTTGTCCGTAGCCTTTGAGTACGTGTAGCTCGACTGGAACTGAATGCCATTCGTCAGACGACGGTTGGCCTGCAGCGTCAACCCGTAGTACTCGGATGAGACCGAGCTGCGGATCTCCGTGATACGGCTGAACGACGTATTCGGGCGAGCACCTGTGTATTTTGGCACGATGATACTTTGGCCGGCGAACGGACCGCCGACAAAGGTTAGCGTACTTGTCGAGGCAGGCGGCCTGAGGTTCGTGTCCACAAAGTAAGGCAGGAACCGTCCAACGCTGATCATACCCGTCGCGGAAACAACCGTGTTGCGTCCGATGCGTCGCTCGTACACAACATCCATCTGATGAACCAAAGGATTCTGGAAGCCGTTCGCAAACGTGATCACGTCTCCGGCACTACCGCCGCTGGCGGGGCTGAAGGAGGCCAGTACGTTCGGATAAAACGGTGCGTTAGCAGCAGTCGGGAGGATGCTGCCTGTCTGGATCTGTCCGGTGGGCAGGCCAGTGTTGGTGATGGCGTTCGAGATAGCCGAGTTCGTTATGCGGCCATAAAACATTCCATAGCCCGCACGGATCACGTTTTCAAAGTCCTTTCCGAACGTATACGCAAAACCTACCCGGGGACCGAAATTGTTCTTATCCGACGGGAATTGACTCGTGAGCGGCAATGCCGGGTTCGGGATCTGGGGCTTTGGCATCTGCTCATACTCCCAGCGCATTCCAAAGTTCAGGGTCAGGTTCTGGTCGACCTGGTAATCCATCTGACCAAAGAACGCATAATCGTTTGTCCTAAACCTAAACGTTGTGGGACCAAAGCCCTGGCTGAAGCTCGAGTAGAACTTTGTCGTTCCCGCACTGTTGAAATCAACGAGCCAGTGATTGAAGTCGGTATAGCTATAGATTCCGCCTTCTTGGAAGAGATTGCCCATCACATCACTAACATGGTTAAAGTCACCGCCAAATTTGTAGGTGTGCTTTCCATTGATCCAGGTGACCGTATCCGCAAACTGGATACGATGCTCATCAGGAAACGCCGAGCGATTCAGGAAGTTCGGCTTACCGATGACGATGCTGTTGGCACCAGAGCCAATGTTGGCACCCGGAGCGAATCCACCGGGACCCGTCGTCGGCTCACCCGCGAAAGGTTTCTCAGCGATCTGCCGCTCAAAGTCGCGGGACCACTGGAAGCGGCCCTCGTTCAGCATCGTGGAACTGATGGTCGAGTTGAGACGGAGGTTGACTGTATCTAGGTCAACCAGGTCTGTACCGAATGACGTGATCGAACGGCTGACGATGTTAGCCGTCTGCACACCGGCCGGTGAATTCCACCGCATGTGGTTCCAAACAGCAGTAAAGGTGTTTTTGTCGTTAAGTTTCCAATCGATCTTGGGCAGGATGATCCGCTGATCACCGCGTCGAGGCGCGATACCCGTGATCGACTTGAGGTATGCAACGCCGCTGTTTATCTGAGCCTGCGTGAGGTTGAAGGTAACTCCATTCTGCGTTATAGGCCCAGGCGTTCCTGTGGCGTAAAAGTTATCGCCCGAGCTCGGCTGCGAGATCGCGGGGAAGTCACGCTTCTGCTGGTCGTAGCTAAAGAAGAAGAACACCTTGTCATGTACGATCGGTCCGCCGACCGAGCCGCCAAACTGATAGCGGCGATCGCGTGGCTTCAGACCAACCTTGGTGCCGTTGGCTAACGTAGCAAAAGCATCCGCATTCCTAGCCGCCCACTTTTCACTGCGGGCGTAGAAGAACCCGTCGCCGTGGAATTCGTTCGTACCACTTTTGGTGATCGTGTTCACGACGCCACCGGCTGATCGACCGAATTCGGCAGAGTAGTTCGAGGTATTAACCGAGAACTCACGGACAGCATCAGCACTGATCGAGTAGTTGATACGTGTACGGCCACGCTGCTCTGAAAAGAACGCCTGGTTGTCGTCACCGCCGTCGACGGTACTGTTGTTCATCAAACCAGAGATCCCGCGGAAGCTAAGCAGCCCAAAGCCGCCATCTGGATTGACACCCGGTGTGAGCAATGCGAATGACGCCGCACGACGTCCATTGATCGGCAGGTTGTTGATGGAGACTTGGTTTACGTTGGTCGAGTTTGTCGGGTCGACGGTATTGATTACAGGTGTTTCACCCGTGACTTCAACTTGCGCCGTGGCTCCTACAAGCCCGAGCTTGACATCGACAGATGTCGGCCTGCTGACCTCCACAACAATGTCCTTGGCACTGGTTCCGGTGGCGAAGCCAGTTGCCGAGACATCTATCCTATAATTGCCCGGGTCGAGGTTATTAACACGATAAGTACCCTCCGAGTTTGTCGTTGTGTTCGCCTCGGCCTTTGTTTCAAGGTTGGTGACCTTGACGGTTGCACCCGCGATCACTGCGTCCTGGGGATCCGTGACACGGCCTGTAATAGCTCCCGTGGTTGATGACTGTCCTACGGCATATCCGATGCTCATTAGAGCAACGGCGAGGACCGCAAACAGTCTGAGCGTAAAGTTATTTTTCATTTGTCGCCTCATTAAAATTTGGTCTCCGAGTCTAGGAGAAAGCTCGCGGTATCGATTTTTCGGATTTTCGTTCCAGTTTTTCGGATTTTGCCGCAAAGTTGTAGCTCTTTTCTTGATCAGACGCAGAGCCCTCCGACCGCAAAATGCTCAAAAACTCTCGTTTCCGCCTTGATATGTGGGCTGCCCTGCTTTGGGGAGCCGAGCAACGCACTAAGATACTGTCCCGGAGTATCGATCTTGAACCTGATAAATGCAATTTCGATTCCTCGCGAGACATCCCTGCCTCTGTATCCCAGCAAACAAAATGTACTAGTACCCGCAAGTAACGTATCCGTTACGAAAGCGGACCATTTTCTTGGGTATTTGCGAACAGAAGTGGCAAAACTCGTTCTGCGGCGCCAACGGACACACTTTTGATCGCATCCTAGAGAAACTTGACTTTTTTGTAAAAGTGCCGTAAGTTCGTTAATTCTTTTGGTCGCGGGGAACCCGGCAAAGAGATACATAAAACAAGGAAGGGATATAAATGCCAGAGAATACGCTCGATTACGCAACGTCATCATACAAATCACCGCTACATCACAGGATAATCGCCAGCATGCCCGTAGAGGCCAGCTGGATCGACGCGGAGAGTGGGGAAAAGATCAACGTCGGAGGTCACACGGAGAATATTGGCGAAAACAGTACTCTTGTTAACCTCGACACGCTCCCGCCGGTCGGCAGCGAAGTACGGCTCAGGATCCTCGAAGAGGAAAAGCCCATCATTACTGTTCAAACCCGCGTAATTCGCGTGGAGCGAGATCCGTCTAAGCCGATGGCGGCTCTCTCGGTTCTTGATAACCTGAAAAAGTGGAAGAACGTCGCGATGACTGCCGCCGAGGCATGGGTCACGCGTCATTGGCAGCTCAATTACGAAGAAGAGTGGGTCAACTAGACCAATCATTCTTCTCTAACATACGCGGGGCGAAAGGTGCAGGTTGTGCCCTTTCGCCCCTTCTTTGCGCTTACCTAGGCGAACTTGACTCCTATGCCAGGCATCTTCTAATCGACATGAAAAAGGCCCTTATTCTTCTCCTTCTCCTCAGCTTTGCCGCATTCGGTCAGGAAAAACCACTAACCCAGACCGAATACGTAAAAATGCTCTATGCTTTGCAAAAAAATGGGACGACGAAGGCCGACATCGTGGACGCCCTTCGCAAGCGAGGGATCGATTTTGAGGTGAATGACGGCATTCTGGGGCTCACGCGTTCTAAAACGGGCAACGACGAGGACATCCGCAGTTCGCTCGAGGAGGCAGGCCGTCGCCACACGAATCCAGAGGCCGCAAAGCTCCCGTCCGCCGCTGAGGCCGATGCCCTGCTCGCAAAAGCACGCGAGGCGACCGCCGCGGCTCTCGACGACATGCCCGATTTTGTCGTAAAACAGGTGGTCTCGCGTTCCGAGGCCTTTGCCGGCACCGGCAACTGGAAGCCGATCGACACGGTCATCATCGCCACGAGCTACAGCGCGGAGAAGGGTGAGCAGTACAAGGTGCTCGCCATCAACGGGGCTCCCGTACAGTCGGAGACGAGCAGCAGCTACGCTAATATTGAGGGCTCGACCACAGGCGGCGAGTTCGTCGATGCGTTGAAAAAGCTTTTCGCCCCCGCGAGCAGGACGCTTTTCACGGTGCAGACGACGGATACGATTCGAAATCAGCCCGCGCTCGTCTACGAGTACCAGATCAATATCCAAAACAACAGTGATGGTGGCGTCGGCTTCAAGACTCCGAATGGAGCTGGTGGATATTCATTCACGAGCGTGCCAGCGGGCGAAAAAGGCCGCGTCTGGATCGACCGCAAAACGGGCCGTGTGCTCCGGATCTCCTTTGACGCCACGGAGATCCCGCGTGACTTTAAGGTAAAAGCTTATACGAGCACTATCGACTATGACTGGGTGGACATCGCCGGCGAACGCGTCCTGCTGCCGATCAGCTCCGACAACCGGTTTACATCCTCTGATTCGTACGGAGGACAGACCAAGCTCTTTCAGGACCGCAATTTCATCAGGTTTAAGAGCTACCAAAAATTTGGCACCGAGGTCCGCATCCTCGACGACGACAAACCTGAGCCCGCGCCGTCACCGACACCAAGGCCGGAATAGACGCACCAAAGACACGAGGGGGCGCGAGCGGGACGACCTTCCGTTTGTGCCCTACGTGCCTTTGTGGCCGATAAAACTACTAGCGATCGATTACCCACCACGCGCCGGCGATCACGCCCAGCCACAGCAGACCTTTGATCAGGAAGAAAAAAAACGCGACGACACCCGCCCATTTGCCCCATCTTTTGGCATTTGGCGACACCGTCCACATAGATAAACGATACGCCGCGAAACTTCGGTTTACAATACTTTGAGGAAATGTAAATGCGGTTCCACGCGGCAGTCTCGACAACGATCCTTTGCGTTATTCTTTGCCTCTCGGCGATCGCACAGGACCGCCCGCCGCAGGAGTCAGGTAAGAGGAGGGCCGATCTGGTAGAGCTCACAAAACTCGACAAGACAATTAAGCTCGACATCCGCTATGCGACGACGAATAACTTCGTCGGCCGCGCGGTTTATCCTGAAGCGCGGGCATTCCTGCAGCGCCCGGCTGCGGAGGCCGTTGTTCGTGTAAATAAGAAGCTCCGCAAAGAGGGGCGTGGTCTTGTGATCTTTGACGCCTATCGGCCGTGGTCGATCACCAAGCTATTTTGGAGCGTGGTGCCGGAGGACAAACGAAAGTTTGTTGCAGACCCCGCAACAGGCTCAAAACACAATCGCGGATGCGCTGTGGATCTCAGCATCTACGATTTAAAAACTGGTAAAGAGATCCCGATGCCGTCCGGCTTTGACGAATTCACGGAGCGTGCCTCGCCAGACTACACCGGCGGTACCGACGAGGAACGTCGCGACCGCGACAACCTTCGTCACCTGATGGAGGCCGAAGGTTTCACTGTCAACCCCAACGAATGGTGGCATTTCGACCTTAACGGCTGGCAGGACTATGCGATCTACGACATCGCATTTGATCAGGTTGGCACTGTAAAGAAGTAGTTGGAACAAAGGCAAGAGTTCCGCTGCGCGGGTAACGGCTAACACGTCACTCTTACTTGATCGACAGAGTTATGGAGAATGCCGCCCGCCGCCGTGAATTCACCCTTTTCTTCCTCACGTACAGAAGATAATCGCCGTCCGCGGGCAGTGTCAGCGAAAATGTACGCGAGCTGTCAAACTCCGTCTCCACGTCGTTCTCATCGCTAAAGATCCGCGCGTCAAAGAGGCTCGTGTTGTGATTAGTGACAGTCACCTTTTGCCCCTTTTTAGCCGCGAACACATACTCCATCTCCTCGTCGTAACCTAGTTTCGCCGATAGCGGAGCGCTCGTCCGGCCGTACGCGAATTCGACGCGTTTAGGCTCCGCCTTTCCGCCACGTTGAGCCGCGGCAGGCAGCGCAAACAAAGAGGCGATGAGTGAAGCGATCATTACCAGCTTTTTCATAGATCATCAGAGGGTGCGTAGAATGACTCTGCTAATATACGCCAATATGCAACGACCCGAACCGAACGAATATGACCCCTACTACATCGGCTACATCTCGCAGATAAAGGATGGCGAAGACCTGCTCACTGTCATGGAAGCACAGCCGTCTGAATTGCGTTCTCTCGTCAGCGACTTACCCGAAGAGAGAGGCACCCACGCCTACGCCGAAGGCAAGTGGACGATCAAAGAGCTGCTGAGTCACATCATCGACGGGGAGCGAATGTTCGCATACCGCATGTTACGTGTATCGCGTGGCGACGAGACGCCGATAGAGGGGTTTGAGCAGGACGGTTATATCGAGAATTCAAATGCTAACAACCGCCCATTCGCGGAGTTGCTCGAGGAATTCGATCTGCAGCGGCGTTCTACCGTGCTGCTCCTTCGTAACCTTTCCGATGAGAGCGCGGCAAGGATGGGAACAGCAAACAACGTCCGAATCTCGGCTCGAGCGATAGCCTACATAATGGCCGGTCACGTCCGCCACCACGAGAACATACTAAAAGAGCGTTACCTCGTCTGAGGCAACGCTCAAAAAAGACTCTCTCGAGATGTGATCTACCAGATCCTAACGCGCTGGTCGGGGGCAAGATAAAACTTCGTCCCCGGCTTTACGTTAAAGGCTGTGTACCAGGCGTCGAGATTCCTCACCATATAAGCCCGCCATCGATCGGGTGAATGTCCGTCCGTCATGATGATGGCTCTGAGCGTCTGATCGCGCATCTTACCGCGGTGCGCCTGTCCATAAGCGACAAAGAACTGCTGATCGCCTGTGAGCCCGTTCATCGTCGGAGCTTCCTTACCGCCGTAAGCAGCACGGTAGCCGTCGAAAGCGGCGTTCAGGCCACCGAGGTCGGCGATATTCTCGTCCAGTACCTGACGTCCCTTGAGATGCAGGCCCGGCAATGCCTCATAGGCATCGTACTGGTCCGCGAGCATCTTAGCCGACGCCTGGAAGTGCGCAAGGTCCGCCGGTGTCCACCAATTGTTGAGCTTCCCTTGTGCGTCAAACATTGCACCCGTCGAATCAAAGCTGTGACTGATCTCGTGTCCGATGATCGAGCCAATGGCACCATAATTCGTCGCCGCCGGAGCGTCCGGATCGAAGAAGGGCGGCAGCAGAATGGCGGCGGGGAAGTTCAGCCCGTTCTGCAGCGGCAGATTCACCGCGTTGACCGTCTGCGGCGTCATCCACCACTCGTGCTTGTCAACTGGCTTCCTGAGCTTACCAAGAGCATAGCTGTAGTTGAGCATCTCGACTCTGCGCGCGTTGCCAAGCGCATCGTCTGGCTTGATCACGAGCCCGGTGTACGAACGCCACGTTTCGGGGTATCCGACGCCGACATACAGTGTATCGACCTTCGCCTTTGCCTTTGCCTTTGTCTCAGGTGACATCCAGTCAAGCCTGTCGATTCGGACTCGGAACGCATCCTTGATGTTCTTTACGAGATCCTCGATCTCCGCCTTAGCTTTCGGCGGGAAGTACTTAGCGACATACATCTGCCCGACAATATCGCCCAATGCTCCGCTCGTGGCGTTCACGCCTCGCAGTTGTCGTGCGGACTGCGCCCGTGCGCCGTTTATCGTGCGTCCAAAAAAGTCGAACGACTCGTCGGCAAATGCTTTCGGCAAACGTCCGGACCAATGATCGATGGCCGTGAATGTCAGATAATCTTTCCAGGCCTCGAGCGGCTGTGAAGCGACGATGGCCGAGATGCCTTTGATCGCATTCGGGTGCCACGCCATGATCATCGGCTCGCCGTTCAAATTCGCTGCCTTAAAATAAGTCCGCCAATCTAATCCTGGAGCGGCCTTGTCAAAATCAGCCGTCTTCCACGGATTGTTAGCCTTGTGAACGTCCTCAGATTCTTCTCGTGTCGCATGCACGTCGGCGATGGATTTCTCCAGGGCATAGATCTTGTCGGCCTTTGCATCCGCGTCCGCGACGCCCGCATTTCGCAGCTGATTCGCAATATGTTTGCGGTACTTTGTCTGGATGTCCTGGCTCTGAGCGTCGGTGCCTTCGTAGTAATCACGGTCCGGCATTCCGAGGCCCCCCTGGAGGAGATACGGCACGTTCTTCGACGGGTTGTTAAAGTCCGCCGAGACAAAAAGCCCGAAGAGGTTGTCGGTATAGAAGTTTGTCGAGTTGAGTGGATCGACGTCGGCTCTCAGGTGCGAACCAAAATACTGCGCGAGCTGCTTCTTGTCCTTGATCGCTGCAATAGCGTCGAGCTCATCCTTGATAGGCGCTAGGCCGAGCGACTCGATCCTCGCCTCGTCCATATAGGCCGCGTAATAGTCGGCTACCATCCTCGCCTCGGGCGTATTTTGACCCTGTGCGGAGCTGATGAGGTCCGCATTCCGCTTCGTGACCTCACTCGCTATCCCCTGGAAAATACCCAACGAGGTCCTGTCGGCCGGGATCTCGGTTTTGTTGAACCACGTCCCGTTCGCATACATAAAAAAATCGTCGCCGGGATCCACCGTACGGTCCATACCGCTGATGTCGATTCCAGGCTTCGTCTGCGCCGTCACCGTGAAAGGCAGGCCTGATATCAGGAATGCCGCGGCGAGTGCGAGCGCGGTTAATCTCTTTGAATAAGCTATTCTCATATAATGTTTTTGGCGGCAGCGGGAGATGCCATCGCTCAGGTTCATATTTGACGCTGATACGAGTACTTACTTTGCAGGGTTTCTTTTCTGCAACGTGCGGCTGTTAAGAGCGTTCTAATAATACGCGGTGCTTCCACGCCGGTAAGATCATGAAAAAGACACTTCTCACCCTTCTTATCGTCATCACCGCCGCAGCCGGCGTGATGGCCGAGCGATCATCGAATCTCTCTCTCCGCGTGGGCGAGCAAAAGACGGTCGCCAAAGGACTAAAGATAAACTTTGTCGAGGTCACCGACGACAGCCGCTGCCCCGAGGGCAAGACCTGCATCTGGGCCGGTAACGCAAAGGTGAAGCTCATCGTTTCCGCCGGCAAAAAGCACAAAGACCTTGAGCTCAACTCCGATACCCAACCGACATCCATCGAGTATGCCGGCTACAGGATCAAGTTCGTCTCACTGACCCGCAAGCCTACTCAGCCCGGCCGCATGACTATGGTCCGTCCTGAGCTCGTGCTCTCAGTCACGAAGATCAAACACTGACCGGCTTCGACAAGTAGATCAGGATCAATTGCAGGATAAAGTACGGCACGAGCACCGCCGCGCCCGGGTAGTCCTGCGCCACCCGCTGGCCAAAAAATAAGCCGCACAGTGCCGCGGCTCCCAGAATCGACGAATACCAGATGATCGCCGTCACACCTGTCGCAAGAAAGTAGATCAAACCGATCGCCGTCCCAAGTCCCGTGACGACCTCGAGAATAGTGATCGTCACGACCATCACGGGCGTCATGGGAGCAAGGAAACTCATAGAAAAATGCCCCTTCAGCCACTCCATGTTGCCGCTAAAGTTAAACACCTTATCGAGCCCAGATTGCGTGAATAGGACCGCAATGAAGATCGATGCGAATATCAGCGGAAGGTGGTTGAGGAGCTCGGAAAATTTCACTTCTTTCCATTGCGGCCTTTTGCCATAAGTGCCTCAATTTCCTCGGGCTCTTTAGGTACTTTTCGAGTGAGATTGACGTTGCCATTCTCCGTCACGAGCACGTCGTCCTCGATACGGATACCAATGCCACGGTACTTTGCCGGTGCATCTTTGTCGTCGGGCGGTACATAGATCCCCGGCTCGACCGTCAGGCACATTCCGGGAGCAAATGGACGCGAATTCTTCGCCTTCTGATCGACAAAATACCTTCCCGCATCGTGCACGTCGAGCCCTAGATAATGGCCGACACCGTGCATGTAGTACCTCATGTACGCCTTCTCCTTGATCAGGTCTTTTGTCTGACCCTTGAGCAGGCCGATCTTCTTCATCCCCTCGGTGAGGAGCTCGATCGAATACTCATGACGGGCCTTCACGGTGTTGCCTGTTACCGTGTAGTCGATGCACTTCTTTTGCACCTCGAGTACTACGTCGTAGACGTCTCGCTGCGGCTGTGTGTACTTACCATTTACTGGGAAGGTGCGCGTAATG
>JBJMGO010000259.1:0-1828 GCA_045807825.1 Pyrinomonadaceae bacterium
AAAAGTAACCTCAGATCAACAGCGATGCACTCAGATAAAGCCACTTTCTTCATCTGTGTCTATCTGTGTTCATCTGTGGTTAAATTCTCCGTATGAGAGTGCTCATCACCGGCCCGACCGGCCTTATCGGCACCGCATTGCAAAAGCGGTTCAAAGAAGAAGGCTGGGAGATGCTCCTCGCGACGCGTCATGAGCCGAAGGGCGACAACGAGATCCGCTGGTCCGCCGACGATGGCTTCTCAGAACTCGATCGTCTCGAGGCTCTCGACGCCGTCATTCACCTCGCGGGCGAGAGTGTAAATGGCCTCCGCTGGACCGACGAGAAGAAGAAAGCCATCCGCGACAGCCGCGTCCTCGGCACCCGCACCCTGGTCGACGCACTCGGCAAACTACAGCAACGTCCTAAAGTCCTCGTCGCCGCCTCTGCGATCGGCTTTTACGGCGAGCGGGGTGACGAAGAGGTCACCGAATCCAGCGCCGCCGGCACGACGTTCCTCTCGGAGGTCTGCAAGGAGTGGGAGGGCGAAGCTCGACGCGCAGAGGATGCCGGGATCCGCACTGTGCTTCTCCGCACTGGCATCGTCCTCAGCAAAGGCGGCGGAGCACTTGGGACGATGCTGCTGCCATTCAAACTCGGCGTCGGCGGAGTCGTAGGCAGCGGCAAACAGTGGATGAGCTGGATCTCGCTCGACGATCAGGTGCGGGCAATCGAGTTTGCGATAGAGCACGACAGCATTCGCGGGGCCGTCAACGCGGTCAGCCCGCATCCGGTGACTAACGAGCAGTTCACCAAGACGATGGGCGACGTTCTCTACCGCCCAACATTCCTCCCCCTGCCAGAGTTTGTCGTCTCAATGGCCCTCGGCGAAATGGGCGACGAGCTCCTCCTCACCAGCACCAAGGTCCTGCCTAAACGACTACAAGACGCGGGCTTTACCTTTGAATACCCCGACCTCAGACCCGCTCTCGAGCACGCAATCAAATAGACCTTATTTTCGTGTCTTTCGTGTCTTTCGTGGGAAAAAGGATCGGCCGGCTCGGTGCCGCATCCGAATCCCACGGTGCGATCTGCAGGTTCAGCAGATACTCGCCGTCGGCCACATGATTCGGCACGTAGATCAGCTCCGTGATCGTCGAATTCATTCGCGTCCGATCGTCGGGCTCTAGGCTGCCCGGCTCGACATTCCAAAAGATGCGGTGATTCGCGAGCTTCCCTTCGTCGTACAATCGATCGACCGACGGCAGATCGACAAGCAGGTGCTCAAAACGGCACTCCACCATGTACTCCATTGCTGAGTCGGAGAAATATGCCGGGATGTTGCTCTCATCGTAAGTACGCGAGAGCTTTGAAGCGTCATTCGGCAGCGTCCGCACGACCAAGGCGGCTGGGGAGCGAGCATCCCTGCTCGCTTCAACCGCTGCGGCGAGAGCATCTTCAGTTATCACGAGATCCTTGCGGTCGTCGGCACTCGGCGTCACACTCACCAACACCGCCCGCAAAAAGACATCCCGCAAACACTCACGTACGGATATTCGCTCGTCCGTGATATGCCCAACGGACTCCGTATGCGTGCCGTTGCAGTGTGGAATGATCGTGACCCGCTCAAAATTGCAGCTCCCGCCGCGCCGCGTGTCGCCGATGAGCGAACCGTATTCACACGCACTCGATGTCGCCGGCTCTACGCCATACGCATTCGGCTGCGGTCCATCAAAACGCATTGGAATGGAGATATCGATCGCCGACGCCGCGTCGATGGAGAACTCGCAGTCATCGAGGACGACCTTCATTTCTTACGCTCGACATGCACGCGACGACCAACCTCGTTCT
>JBJMGO010000260.1:0-13348 GCA_045807825.1 Pyrinomonadaceae bacterium
CCTCGACCTCGTACCCGTCCGGAGTTCCCACCGGTGTCCAGTTGACCCTGAATGCACCGTCAAAGTCATAACGATTTGCACTCGAATCTACATAATCCGCCGCGATCGGTGCGACCGTTGGGGCGGAGCCGCCCATCGTCTGCGTACTGGTCAAGGTGTACGGCGTGTCCGCCGCGAGCCAACCGTAAACACGCCAGATGTACTGACCAGGTTGATTCACAGAGGCCGTAATATGCTCAGGACCACCCGCAATAGCACTCGAACCGATGATGTTACCCGCCGGATCGACGAGATAAAGATCGAGGTCGGAGAGTCCCGCGTCCACGCCCGCGGCGTCAGTAAAGGAGAGGTCACCATCGACCTTTACTGTGTTTGGCCCGACGGTGAAAGGAACGTCGTTGTAAGTGAATCCCTCGCCGACGAAGAGGCCCGCGTCATGCTGCTGACCCGCATCGCCGAGCAGAACGGTGCCTGTGAAGGTATCCGTCTGCGACGTGCCGTTCGCGGCATCCGGCAGGCTCGGATCGGCCTTAAAGTACATCGGCATGTGAATGCTCTTGCCCGTCACGGCGTTGGTCGCGATCACGTACCACTGCAGCTCGAGCGGCGAGTTGTCGCGGACCCGATCACCGTCGACGCTGACATTCGCGGTGAACGTCGTGCTTCCTCCGGCGGGAACGTTGACGCTGCGGACATTCGTCGAGGCCGAGATGCCGGCTCGGTCAAAGTAACGGTTGTTCGCGGTCGAGAGGTTGTACTTGCCGCCCTGGCCGGTGAGATCCTGCACCGTGACGGTGACGCTTCGTGTATTTACGATGCGGTTATTCAGGATCGGAGCCTCGCCAAAGGAGTAGCTGCCGAGGATCGCGGGCTGCACGATGCCATCGCCCGTGACGCCCATGAGGGCCGGAGCGTGAATTGCACCATACACGTCGATCAGACCGCCGCCCTGCGAGATGATGTCGTCAGCACCGCTGCCGTCGGGTTTTGGCGTGCCGGAGCCGGAACGAAGGTTCGTCGCTGTGTTGATCAATGCCGTACGGACCTGGTCAGGGCCCCAATCCATGTGGGCCTGCTTGATGAGAAGCGCGGCCCCCGAGACGTGCGGTCCCGAGAAGCTCGTTCCAGACGCGTGAATGTAACCCGTCGGGTCGTACATCGTGCCGGTGTTTGTCTCAGCGGCACCGACGCGAACCGTCGCGCTGTAGATGTCTACGCCGGGAGCGGTGACGTCGGGCTTCACCTGCCCGAGACCTTGTACCGGGCCACGAGAAGAGAAGTCCGCCATCTGCGGCGAGAATGCCTTGGCCGCGCGGATCGTGGCGTTGATCGTCGACACACGATTCGCATCACACAAGGATCTGAGGAACTCGCCATTCGCCTTGCTCATGCCGAGTATCGGAATGGTCGCTGCCCGGACGGTCGTCGCCTCGAGCTCGCCGTCAACGTTGTTGTAGATCAATGCCGCGATAGCGCCGTCCGCCTGAGCCGTGGCTGCCTTGTTGGAAAAGAGTCCGGTGCCGAGGCTTCCAACCGCGGGCAGTGCGGGCAAGGTGTAGGTCGAGCCGCGTGCGATAAGAGCGATCTTGCCGCGAACGCTCGATGGGCAATCGGCCGGTGTCTCGGCGAGGCCGCAGTAGACGAACGGACTGTTGATGTCGGTCGTTACCTCCTGCGCGCCGTCCATAAGGTTTGCGATCATTCCCGATTTGCCCGCGGCGTCAACCGTGTGCGAACCGCCGCCCGGATCAGTGTTGGCACCGACCGCGATGACATGGCGTCCGGAGGCGGGCGAACCGACGGTAGCTTCGCCGGGACCGGAATTACCAGCCGACGCGACGACTATCGTTCCCAAAAGTGCGGCATTGTCCGACGCGACCGCGGTAGCATCGTCCGGGCCGCCGGCACCGCCGAGGCTCATGTTGATGACGTGTGCGATCGGCTTTGGCTGAAGATTCGGGCTCGTGGGCGAGACCGCGTCCTCGATCGCCATAATGGTGGACTCTGTCAGGCAGCTTCCGACATCGGCACAGACCTTATACCCCATGATCTTTGCCTGCGGAGCCACACCGTGGAGCTTGACGTCGTCAGCCGTGCCCGGCAGCTTGTCCGCACCCGGAGCGATGCCGAGATAGCCGGCAATATCAGCCGACGAATGCGTGCCGTGGCCAAAGCCGTCCGGCAGACCGCCTGTGAATGTCAGGTAATAAATGATCTTTTGGTTAGAATTTGCAACGAGAGGAGCCGCGGGCGGCAGCAAGCCGAGACGGGGAGGCGTAGGGTCGCCGCCGTACATAGCGTTTGTCCAGTCCTCGCCGGTGTCGAGCACCGCGACGTTCATTCCCTGGCCTTCGTACCCGTCGGTCGGGCCGGATTGGAATGGCGTGATCTCCTGATTGACGCCATAAACTTGCGGTGCGCGAATGTAATCGACGCTCTTCTCGAGCAGGATGTGCATCTGCTCATTGGGCTCAACCTTCTTGACGGCCGTCATCGAGCGTATCGTGCTGATCGCGGCCGTCGGGACCTTGAGGGACATCCCGTTGAGGACCAGCGTGTAACGAAAATCGATGTGACCCGCCGTCGTGCCGTCAAAATTCGGCTCGTCTATACCGGAGACCTGATAGCTGATCCCGCGAGCCTGGAGGCTGGCGAGAAACTGGTCCTGCTTTGTCTTGAGCGTGCTGCGGTAATTTGCTATATCAGCGTCCGTGACCGGTGTGCCGGCCTTCTTCTGCTTTGCCTGCCATACCGCCGCAGGGTCGTCGTTGAATTGAATGATCACGCTCGACGTGGCGCTCGCCTCCGCAATGCTGTGCAGAATGTTTGCCAAGGGACCTATCATTGTCGCCAATGCGACAAATAGAATGGTCGCCGCAACCGCAGCAAACCTTAATTGGGTAAGTCTCGATGTCTTGTTCATTTTTCCTCTCCGCATTTTTATGAATTGCGGCCCCTTGTGGGATAGCTGCTCGTGCCGGGGTTCTCCGCTATGCCTCCACTTTAAGAAGTGCCGGTTGAGCAGAGATTGAGGAGTGGGAAAAAAACTTGAGGGAAACTTGAGACGACATGGCAAGGAAGCAAGACTAAGAGACGGGCTTGATTCCAAAGTCAACTAAACCAGCCGCAAAAGCATCTATTCTCCAGTCTTTCGGCTAAGATTCACGCACATGAAAAAGAGACTCTTCTCCGTTTTAACTATCCTCTTACTATCGGTTGCGTCGGGGTTTGCTCAGATGGGGCCGCCGAGTAACGAGCATATCCAGACCGACAAGCGGCCGCAGGCAAAGATCGACGAGATCATCCGGCACTTTACGCAAAAGGAAGGCGAGTTTCGCGACGCGCTCAAGAATTACGTCTTTAACCGCTTTGCGACCATCGAGGAGATCGGGATGGGCGGCCAGATCATGGGCGTTTACCGGCGAGACTCGTTCATGACGATCAACGACGACGGGTCGCGATTTGAGAAGATCACGTTCTCTCCGCAGCCGACGCTGCAGGTATTGACCATTACCCCTGAGGACCTCGAGGACCTCGGCGGGGTAAATCCCTTCGCGATCGATCCCGGGAACGTAGATAAATATAACTTCAGCTACCAGGGAATGGAGAAGGTGGACGAGCTCGAGACTTTCGTCTTTGACGTGACGCCAAAGGTCATCCCGGACCCAAAGAAGTCGAAGCTGCGTCTTTTCACGGGCCGCATCTGGGTCGATAGCGAGGACGAGATGATCGTCAAGACCCGCGGCAAGGCAGTGCCCGAGACAAAGCAAAACAAGTTCCCGGTCGTAGAGAGCTATCGCGAGAATATCGACGGCAAGTATTGGTTCCCGACGTATGTGTCGACCGACGATGAGCTTGTATTCGACAACGGCATGGTCCAGAAGATCCGGATGAGGGTCAAATACACCAACTTTAAGATGGGCCGCAGCGACGTCCGCATCCTCGATGATCCGGGTGACGTCAAGCCGACCCCAACGCCAACTCCGAAAAAACCGGAATAAAAACTGAGAACTGAGAACTGAGAAGTGAAAGTGGAAGATACGCGGGTGGTCTTCCACTTTTGTTCTTGGGGCAGAGATTTGCGTTCGGTTTGGTAAAAACTGGCTTGTAATCCAAAGAACATCCAAATTATAGTTTCAGACGTATAAGGGAGCATTGGCCGAATTTAGGTCTGCGAGCTCTGTGTTCCGAACGTCTGAAAAAAATCTACTATCACCTAGCGGCCGCGCAACTGTTGCCGCGGCGTTCCTCATGATCTTGTCGATAGCGGGGGACGCAAAGAGTCTCGGATCTGGACTTACTGAACACGTCATTACAGTTAATGACGTCAAACTCCACTACGTAGAGAGCGGTAGCGGTCCTGCGGTCGTTCTCATTCACGGCAACGCCGGGAATGCGGCGGATTTTGAATTCGGCGCGATCGACGCGCTTGCAAGTACACACCGCGTAATAGCGATAGACCGGCCCGGCCACGGCGGTAGCGACCGCGCCGCTAACGCCGCCACTGTAGAACTGCAGGCTAAACTTCTCCACGACGAACTCACCAAACTCGGTGTCGAACGCCCGATCATCGTTGGGCATTCGTGGGGCGGGTCGCTCGCGCTTGCATATGCAATAGCCTACCCAAACGACATGGCAGGAATGGTGCTCGTCGCTCCGGCGGCCTATCCCGACAAGGGCGATCCATTGTTTCTGCGGCTGGCGGGCAAGGTGCCGTTCATTGGAGAACTCGGGGCACTGCTCGGCAGATCTGTGATAGCCCGCGGGGCTCTGCGGCGTCAGCTTGAGCAGGCGTTTTACCCGCAAAAGATGCCTGAAGGATATTTTAAGACGGTCCTTCGCTCGTGGCTCGGACGCAAGCAGTTGAAGGCGTACTTCGAAGATGAGGCGGATCTGAACGATTCGCTCGCCAAGATGTCCGACAGCTACTACGATATCGAGGTGCCCGCCGTGATCATCACCGGCGACCACGACCAGGTCGTTGACGCCAAGCGCAATGCCCATCAACTGCACAAGATCATGAAGCACTCGCACCTGATCGAGCTCGCGAATACCGGTCACGAGATCCCGCAAACTCACCCGGAGAGCATCGCCGATGCGATCGCGCTGATCAACACGGCTTCTTAGGCCGCGATTCCTCAAACACTCAGTAAATCTGGTAGACTCGCGCGAAGTAGACTGCTGTCATGCAATCATTTCGCCCGCTATTTCGCTTACGCCTCGCACTCGTTTGTCTTTCGATCCTTGTCCTCGCGGCCGCGGCGTCCGCTCAGGTGCCGTCGCCAAAGGACGTGCTCGGATTTCATCCGACTGACGATAAGACCTTTGCGAGCTGGAGCCAGATCACGGAGTATTTTTCACGGCTCGATAAAGCGAGTAATCGCGTTGTAGTCAAAGAGATCGGCAAAACGACGAACGGCAAACCGCTGATCGTCGCCTTCATATCATCGCCCGCGAACATCAAGGATCTCGAGAAGTATCGACGCATCTCCGCAAAGCTTGCCGATCCGCGAACCATCTCATCCGACGCCGAGCGCGAGGACCTGATCAAGAATGGCAAGACGATCGTCTCGATCGCATGCTCGATCCACTCGACCGAGGCCGTCGCCGCGCAGATGTCGATGAACCTCGCTTACGAGCTCGCTACTGCGAACGATTCCGACACGAGGGAGATCCTGGACAACACAATTCTGCTGCTCATTCCGTCATCAAATCCTGACGGAGTGGATATCGTCGGCGATTGGTACCGCAATACGCTCGGCACCAAGAGCGAGGGCACGTCGCCGCCCGAGCTGTATCACCATTACGCCGGACACGACGACAATCGCGATTGGTTCATGATGAACCTCGCTGAGACGCAGGCGATCACGCGTTTGTTTTGGAAGGAGTGGTTCCCGCAGATCGTCTATGACATTCATCAGCAGGGGCAGAATGCGTCGCGGTTTATCATCCCGCCATTCTTTGACCCTGTGAATCCGCGCGTCGATCCGTCGATCCTTCGCGAGGTTGGGCTGATCGGTTATAAGATGGCGGCCGATCTCGAGGCAAAGAACATCGCCGGGATTGCTACGAATTCTACCTACGACACGTGGTGGCATGGCGGGTTTCGCTCGGCACCGTACTATCACAATTCCATCGGCATTTTATCTGAAGCAGCGAGTGCGAATCTGATGTCGCCCGCGACCATCAAGGCCGAGGACCTTGCGCGTAACCGCAATACGCGTGGTCTCGCCGACCTTCTTTCGCCGGCGACAAATTATCCAAACCCATGGCGCGGAGGACAATGGCGGGCGTCGGACATCGCAAATATCGAGACGATCGCCTGCCGTTCGCTGCTGCAGATGGCTGCGAAATTTCGCCCGCGATACCTGAGGCAGTTTTATCAGTACGGCTGGAATAATCTGCAGTCGGCGAGCGAAGATCCGGTAGCGTTTGTCGTCACGGCTGGCCAGCCCAATGCGGAGAATGTGTCGCGATTCCTCGAGATCCTGATGGCACAGGGTGTCGAGGTGCATCAGATGACGCGTGAACTGCACGTGAAGACGGAGAAGTCGGCGACGAGTCTTGGCGAGATACCGCTCGGGAGTTTTGTGGTCTTTACAAACCAGCCGCAGCGGCCAAATGTCTTGTCACTTTTTGAGAAACAGGCGTATCCAAAACGTCTGCTCCCGAATGGCGACGCCGAGGCCCCGTATGACGTAGCGGGCTGGACGCTGCCGCTCCAGATGGGCATCGACTATACGCCCGTTTGGCAGATCGAGGGAGCGAATTCATCAACCGTGAGGCCGGTCAACGATCTTAACGAATTTCGCTCAGCTCTGAACCTGACGCCGCAGGCGACGCCATTCGCCAAGGAGCCCAACCCGCTCAAGACTAATCCGCGCATCGCACTCTATAAGAGCTACACCGGCTCAATGGACGAGGGCTGGACGCGGTTTGTTTTTGACACGTTTCAGGTGCCATACACGTCGCTGATGGATGCGGACGTGCGGGCCGGGAAGCTCGATTTCGACTCTGTGGTGCTGCCGTCCGACAGCGAAAGATCGGTCGTCGAGGGGCTGTCCGCCGATCGATATCCCGCCGAATTCGCCGGCGGCATCGGCGACACAGGTATCGAGAATCTCAAGAAGTACGTCCAAAACGGCGGGAAGCTGATCTGCTTTGATCAGTCGTGCGCGATGGTGATCAAGCGATTTGATCTGCCGGTCAAGGAGGCGCTCGCGGGATTGAAACGGAGTGAGTTTTACGATCCGGGTTCGATCGTGCAACTCGCCGTCGACACAAAGCAGCCGCTCGCAAAAGGCCTTGCACCGGATACGCCGGCATACTTTACAGGCAGCTCCGCCTTCGACGTACCGGCAGATGCGAATGCTCAGGTAATCGCACGATATGGTCCGCTGCTCTCGGGCTGGACCCTCGGTGAAAAATATCGCGACGGCAAGGCAGCACTCGTTGAGCTCACCTACGGCAAGGGCAAGATCGTGCTATTCGGATTTCGCCCGCAGCACCGCGGTCAGACGTGGGGAACGTTTCCATTCATTTTTAACGCACTAGAGAAGTAATAGCAGTAAAATACCAGGATGAACGTCCGCTCTTTGTTGTTCATCACGGCGGCGATACTCACACTCTCGATCGCAGTTTTCCCGCACGGTACAGATGTGTTTCGTCTGTCGTCCGAGCCGCTGATCCGAATTGGGCTCTCGACGAACTCGAGCTCGCTAACTATCACGACCGGTGATTCGTCGCTTGTCGCGGCGAGCCCTGAGGAGCCGTTAAAGACACTCGCGACGACAAAGATCGTGGTCTCGGCACGCGCGTATAAGCCGCCCGAGGTTGAGGATTACAGGATCGAATTTCAGAATCTTCCGTCTCAGAATGACGCGAATCAGCTCGCCAAAGACATCCGCGACAACACGGGTGAGACCGCGATCGTGAGCCTCGATCCGCAGGCGAATACATGGAAGGTCTGGGTCGGAAGCGTAAAGCCGACCGAGGATGAGGCCCTTGCTCTCAAGCAAAAACTGACGGAGAAGGGATTCGACGACGCCGTCACCGCCACTGAAAAAAAGGCCATTGTCTCCGCGGACGCAGTCGCCCTCTCGCAGCAGTTAAAGACGCAGGGAGCGAGCGAGGTCCGCAGCCTCGTTAAGACCACGGGATCGACTAGTGCGGCAGTCAGCGGTTCCGTGGATCCAAACCTTCGCGAGGTTATCGTTAAGGCTCCCGTGGCGACCGCGAGCTTTACTTCGCTAAAGGCTGTAGCATTCGGCTCGATCAATGAGCGAGCGAATCCGGTCAGGCTCAACGGCAAGGCTTATCGGGGCAAGATCGAGGTTTTTGTAAACTCGCGCGGCACGCTCACGGTTGTCAACGTCGTGCCGCTTGAGGACTACCTTCTCGGCGTCGTCCCGGCCGAGCTGGGCCTTCCGCAGCTTGAGGCAGAGAAGGCACAGGCCGTCGCTGCCCGCACTTACGCGATCGCGAATATCGGTGCGTACGGGAAGCAGGGCTTCGACATGGTGCCGACGATCTGGTCTCAGGTTTACAACGGCGTCTCTATCGAGACCGCGATGGGCACTCGTGCGGTCAATGAGACCCGCGGCATCGTGGCCACGTACCAGGGCAAGCCGATCATGGCCTATTTCACCTCCACCTGCGGCGGGCGCACCGAGGACGGCGGCAATATTTTTGACAAAGGTGAGCCGTATCTCAAAGGCGTTGAATGCTCGATCGAGGGTCACAGGCACTTCGATCCATTCATGGTGAAAACGGTCCGGACACCGGCGCGAGTCCGCGACGCAGCAAACTTAGATCTCGTCAGGTTGATGTCGATCTTCGCCTCGAATGGTTTCTACCTCTCAACTGCTGAGATGACTGACTACTGGTTTGACGAGCCGCCAAATGTCAGCGAGGTCTCAAACTGGCTCAACCAGCTCGCGGGCAAATTCGGCAAGCCCTTTCCCAATGTGGATAAGAACACCGTCAAACCGGCTGAGCTGGCGCATGTACTCGCGGGATTCATCTACGCGCCGAATTACGCGGACACGCTGCTGACGGATTCGGACGTGAATTATCTGCTTGCCTTTGACGACGCGTCTGAGGTGCCAAAGGAGCGACGGGCCGACATCGCCGCGTTGCTCAGGGACGGGTACTTCACGCTTCACCCCGACCTCACGATCAAGCCGAATAAGTCCTTTACGCGAGCCGAGATGCTGCGCGTGATCAGGCAGATCTTTGATAAGAAAAAGTGGATGCCCGACATGCAAACGGGCGAGGCAAAGTCGAGCGTGAATGGAATGCTGGTTCTCAAGAGCGGCAAGAGTGAGAGACAAGTGCCGATCAAGCCTGACGTATTCTTGTTTCGGCAGTTCGGCACAACGATGTATCCAGTGAAAGAGGCCGCGCTCGTCGGCGGCGAGCAGGTCGCTTACGAGCTCGATCCGACAGGCGCGGTCAAGTACCTCGAGATCAAGCCGACCGAGTCCCCGACCACAGCGGACCGGATGTCGCCGTGGGAGTATTGGAACAAGACGCTCTCGTCCTCCGAGGTCCAATCGCGGCTCTCAAGATATGTGCGCGGCATCGGCACGCTTATTGACGTGAATGTGAAAAAGGTGGGCTATTCTCGCCGCCCGATCGAGCTTGAGATCGTCGGCTCAAATGGTGTGAAGACCCTCGCGGGCGGCAAGATCAGATCCGCACTCCGTCTGCCGGAGCAGCTCTTTGTGATGAACAAGAGATATTCTGGCACGACTGCTGTGAGCTACACATTCACCGGCCGCGGCTGGGGCCATGGCGTCGGGATGTGCCAGTACGGCGCGTTTGGCATGGCAAAGATGGGCATCAAGTACGACGAGATCATCAAGCACTACTACACCGGTGTCGAGCTGACAAGAGCGTACTAGCTACCGCGTGCCCACCGTCCCCTGCACGGAATCGATCAGTTTCTGACTGTCCCAGCCGATACCGTCTTTGAATGTGATCTCGATGTTCTCAATGTCGCTGATGTTCTTTGACGGGTCACCTTTGACGAGCATCATGTCGGCCTGCTTGCCGATCGCGATGGATCCGATGCGGGAGTCCTCGCCCAGGAATTTCGCGCCGTCCAGCGTGGCGATCCTAACAGCCTCAACGGGCGTGAAACCCGCCTCGACAAGCAGCTCGACCTCCCGTTGATCGCCAAAGCCAGCGACGACACCTCCGTTCCCAGTCGGGTCGAGACCCGCGATCAATAAGCCCCCGGCTGCGGCAAACGCTCGCTCAAAATCCATTGATTTGCGGACCAGTGCAGCGTAGTTGGACGTCGGCGAGATTCTCGAGCGTGACGTGAGGTATCGGATGCGGGCATCGTTCGACATTGTGTTGAGCATTCGAGGATTCAATACAGATCGTCCCGCACCGATACCGGATTGAGCGACCGGAGCGTTCGCTTCAAAAACGGGAAGTGTGGATGTTAACGCGACATGCTTGTCGACGAGCGTCTTTATGGTCTGCTGTACGGCAGGACCGTTTATGTCGAGTGTCGCCATAGTTTGGCCGACGGCGTTGCCGGCGGGACAAACGTCGGGCTGTTTGTTGGGTACAAATTCGGAATCCGGGAAGAGGCCGTGCTCGAGATCGTCAATTCCGATCTCGGCAGCCTCGCGGTAGCCGATAGAGCATAGATGGCCCGTGACCTTGAGCCCACGTTTGTGCGCTTCATCGACAGCGGCACGGAGTTCGTCGCGGGTGATATTCATGTAGGCCTTGAACGAGGTCGCGCCTTCGTCCGCCCAATAATCGACCATCCGGCGAGCGTCATCAGGCCCGGTGAGCTCGTGCATCACGGGCGTGTACGCACCCTTGCCCTCAAGATAGGGTGCGGTGATCCACATCTTCGGCCCGATCATCGTGCCGGCGTCGATCCGGTGCTTTATCTCAAGGTCCTCGTAGGGTGACATGCTGCCGGTTGTGCGAATGGTCGTGACTCCGAGCGCAAGATAAAGCCGCGGGAAGCTGATCCCCATATCCGAGTAGATGGGTGGCGTCCCACCCTCGGGAAAGAACATGTGATCGTGCATACCGACGAGCCCGGGCAGCAAAGTGTAGCCGGTCATATCAAGCGTCTGTGCTCCCGCCGGCACAGTGGTCGAAGCCGCGGGCCCTACCGCGGCGATCTTGCCGTCCGAGACGACAACGGTCTGCTCTTCTGCAGCCGCCGCTCCGGTGCCATCGACTACCCTGACGTGAGTTAGCGCAAATGTCTTAGCGCTCACGCGGATGAACGAGTTGCGGTCCGGCTGGGCGAGTACGGCAGAGGTGGCGAGCAGGAGCAATGGGATGACGAATAGTTTCATTTTTGAGGACCTCGGGTTTCGGTTGATAATAATCAAGCTCTCGGCTAATCTCAAGCGAACTTATTATGCTGCGACTGCGATCACTCCTGCTCCTGGCCATCCTTGCGCTCCTTTGGTCTGGAGCGGTACCGGGACAAACGACAAGCGCCGCGGCTCTCGGTTCCGAGACCGCAAAGAACGGCTTCAAGAATGAGGACGAGATCCGCGACAAGTTCATCGCATGGAAAACTGACGCCGATGCGCGGGCATGGCTCGTGACCATGGGCTACAAAACGAATGAGATCCTGAGCGTCAATGCAGTAAAACCGAGTGGGCAAAAATCAGACGTTGATGTTACGGTCGAGACAAAGGCGGGGAAGCACACTGAGGGTATATCGATAAAACTCGTATCCAGCCCGCACGGCTTTAATCAGATCGACAAACGTTGGCTCGCTCACTACGTCAAGATGTGGTCGATCCCACCTGACGTTGAGGCCGCGCTGAAGCTGTTTTGTGGTGAGACGCCGCCGACCAAAGCCGGTAGATCAAAGGACAGAATGTTCCTCGACGAGCTGACGGTGGAGCAGCAAAAGGCGGTGATCGACTTCTTTGCGAAACATCGCGCACAGGTACTGCACGATCTATTCCGAGGTGACGGAGCGCACGCGGCGACGTGGTTCATGGTCGCGTGGAAGCCGGGCGAGAAAACATCCTGGGTGCTCAAGCCTGACGAGGAGGTCGAGCAGTTCTTCGGCGATGGCAAGATCGAGCTCACGAGCGGCGGCAACCTCAAGATCGGCAAGATCACCGTTCAAAGAAAAGGCGGCGACGCCGGCCGCGACACCGCAAAGATGCTGCAGTTCAAGATCAATCCCGCACTGCTATTCGACGCGAAATGAGCACCGTGGTCTGCTCTATTTCTCCGGTGAATCGGTCTGCCTTTTGATCTCCTTGTTGTTATTGAGGTCATTACCGCAGCGTGTAAAATCTGTAAAGGTGCGGATCACGTCCCAGCCCGCCGGAACAGGGCTGTCCTTACAGATAGTGACGGTCGCTCCCGCAGGCAGCCCATCCACCTTTTTGATCGACCTCAGGTTGTGAAAATCTCCGCCGCACCTCGTAAAATCGGTGTCCCCAAAGTCAACCAATACCCACCCGGCGGGGATCGCGTCGGCAGCACAGACCTCTTCAACTTGACCGGGTTTTGCGTCAGCTCGAACGTGCGCAGTCTTTTTAACCTCGATGATAAGAGCCTCAAAGAGCGTATCACTGGCGTTTTCAGGTGCGTGGGCACCTTCCTCAAGTTCGTTGACAACTCCGCTCTTAACGTCATTAGACCCAAATTTACTGTAGGCAAGAGTGAATGTCGCCTTATTGCCTGTGAGGTGGAGCACACTGCCCGACGGATGTGAGTGTCTCTCAGCCGTCTCGTGAGGAGGGAGAGTCACTTTAAGGACGCGCACGACGCTGTCTTCGTACACGAGCTTGTAGTGTGCAGGATCAACCTGGAGCGGATCCTGCGCCATTGCGGGACTGCCAGGGAAGAACAGGAAGGTGAGTACCACAGCAGCAGTTAGTGACAACCAGGCATTCGTTTCTGACATTTTGGCCTCCAGAAGCGGAAGATCTTGGACCGCTATGTGCCGATCTTCCCTGGGTGTCGCTGAGCGCACGTTATATGACCGGCGGTTATCCAGCCGTAGTTGCGTGAATACTGGGATCCTGCGCCGGGTGAGTTCGCTACGTGGTACCAAGTAGGAGCACCAGCGGCGTCGAGCTTAACGTCATCAAACAGGAGCTTTGTGCCTGCCGGTACCTGATAAGCGGCGGCGGCCCCTGTCGACGGCTCCTTGTATATATTGGTCGTGGCGGTTGTCTCCAGAACCCCGAAATTTTTGTATTGCGACAAATCCTGTTTTGAGAGTGCTCCCAGCCCAGGCGTATGCAGAGCGAGCTCGGGCGGCACGGCAACGTCCAACACGCCGAGCGGGGCGAGCGTGTATTCGCCCTTGCGTTTGATGTCGATGGGTCGC
>JBJMGO010000261.1:0-4112 GCA_045807825.1 Pyrinomonadaceae bacterium
CAACCTGTTCACCAAACAGGTGGCGACGATGGCCGGCATCAGCTTCACCGGCGCATTTTTCGTGATGTTCGTCGTCTCGGAGCGGATCGCGCTGCGGCGCCGCGCGGCCGGTTCGCGCCTCGATCAATTTCAGCTCGAGACGGAAAAGGAGAACATCCTCACGAGAGCTAAGGAAGAGGCCGCTCTCGAGAAGGCTCGTCTCGCAGAGCAGACCGAAGCAGATGTGCAGCGGCTAAAGGCTCAGGCTGAGGCCGACCTCGCGCGGCTTGCTCATCAGCAGCGGAATGAGCTGCGGCGTTTTTCGGCTGAGGAGAGCGTTAGACGGGCGGAGGAGAAGCTTCGGGCTGCCATCGACGGCAAGGCTGACGCACGGCTCGTCAAAGCAAGCATCGCCGAGATCGGAGGGCTGAACTAATGGCACACGAGATGATCGCACGCCGCTACGCCTCCGCATTGGCCGACGTCGTTCTAAAGAGCGGCGAGACGGATACCGTTAAGACCGAGCTTGCCGTTTGGGCGCAGCTCTTTGTTGGCAGCGAGGAGCTGCACAACGTCCTCGGCAATCCCGCCATCCCGCACCAGGCAAAGGAGCGCGTGCTCGATCAGCTTCTTAAAAAAATGAAGCCGTCACCCACGACCGGAAATTTCTTGCGCGTGCTGCTGCAGAACAATCGCCTAAATGATCTCGTCGAGATCAACGAGCGGTTTACGGCCGTGCTTGCGGAGCGAAGCGGCATTCAAAACGCGGAGGTCATCTCCGCTCGCGAGCTGCCACAGGGTGAGAGGTCGGAATTCGAAAAGACGCTCGCACGCATGACGGGCAAGAACATGCAGATCACATACACGGTGGATCCCGGGCTGATAGGCGGAGCCGTGACCCGGATCGGATCGACGGTATACGACGCGTCCGTCAGGACCAAGCTTGAGAATTTAAAGGCGGAGCTCGCCGGAATTTAAGACACCTTTTTTTCGCACCATGGAAGCTATAAAAGCAAACGAGATCAACGAGATCATTCGTGCACAGATCGAGAATTTTGACGCCTCGATGACCGTCGACGAGGTCGGCACCGTCATCAAGGTCGGCGACGGTATCGCGGAGATATACGGCCTTGAAAAGGTCATGGCCGGCGAGCTGCTGGAGTTTGACCACGGCGTTCGCGGCCTCGCCCTCAACCTTGAGGAAGACAAGGTCGGATGCGTGCTGTTTGGCGACTTTCAAAAGATCAAAGAGGGCGACGAGGCCAGGCGTACTCGCCGCATCATGAGTGTCCCCGTCGGCGACGCACTGATCGGCCGCGTCGTTGACGCTCTGGGAAATCCCATTGACGAGGCTGGCGAGGTCATTACGGACACGTACTTTCCGATCGAGCGTATCGCTCCCGGAATTATCGATCGTCAGCCTGTGAAGGAGCCGCTTCAGACGGGTCTCAAGGCCATTGACGCGATGGTGCCGATCGGCCGCGGTCAACGTGAGCTCATCATCGGTGATCGCCAGACAGGTAAGACCGCGGTCGCGATCGACACGATCCTCAACCAAAAGGGCAAGGACGTGATCTGCGTCTATGTCGCCATCGGCCAAAAGGCGTCGACCGTTGCTCAGGTCCGGCAGAAGCTAGAGGAATACGGCGCGATGGACTACACGATCATCGTGAACGCCTCGGCGTCGGACCCGGCAGCGATGCAGTTCCTAGCTCCGTACGCCGGATGCGCGATGGGAGAGTACTTTCGTGACAACGGACGTCACGCACTGACGATCTACGACGACCTTTCGAAGCAGGCCGCGGCGTACCGAGAGATCTCTTTGCTTCTGCGTCGTCCGCCAGGTCGAGAGGCATATCCTGGAGACGTTTTTTATCTTCACTCACGCTTGCTTGAGCGTGCGGCAAAGATGTCGGATGCGCGAGGCGGCGGTTCGCTGACATCGCTGCCCATCATCGAGACGCAGGCCGGCGATATCTCGGCGTATATTCCGACCAATGTGATCTCGATCACGGACGGACAGATATTCCTCGAGGCCGACCTTTTCAACTCCGGCGTGCGTCCCGCGATCAACGTGGGTAACTCCGTAAGCCGCGTCGGCGGCTCGGCACAGATCAAGGCGATGAAGCAGGTTGCGGGTACGCTGCGAATCGACCTTGCACAGTTTCGCGAGCTGGCGGCATTCGCGCAGTTTGGTTCGGACCTGGATAAATCGACGCAGGACCAGCTCGAGCGTGGCCGGCGTCTGACCGAGATCCTCAAGCAGCCGCAGTACGTGCCGATGCCGGTTGAGGACCAGGTGTTCATTATTTGGACGGTTTCGAACGGGCTCGCCGACGATGTGGCGATCGAGGACCTCAAGCGTTTCGAGTCCGAGATCAACAAATTTATCAAGGAAGCCCATCCGGCGGTGCTGAACACGATCCTCGATAAGAAGAACATCGACGACGACCTAAAGGCCTCGATGAAGGAAGCGATCGAGGATTTTAAGGCCACAAGGTGGAGTAAGGAAACGGCTGCCGTAGCTGCTGCTTAACAATAATGCCAAGTCTTTTGGACATGCGCCGGCGGATCAAGTCGGTCAAAAATACACAGCAGATCACCAAGGCGATGAAGATGGTCGCGGCGGCAAAGCTCAAGCGTGCACAGGACCGCGTGACTTCGTCGCGTCCCTTTGCCGGAAAGATGAGCCAGGTGCTTGGCGATCTTAGCAGTAAGGTCGCGGGCGAATTTTCGCATCCGTTGCTCGACGAGAGGGGTGATGAAAAATATCTGATCGTCCTCATCTCTGCCGACAAAGGTCTCGCGGGCGCCTTCAACGCGAATGTGATCAAGGCGACGCAGGCTTTTCTTCGTGACAATGAAGCGAAACAAACCTCGATGATCGCCGTCGGGCGAAAGGGACGCGACTTTTTTAAGCGACGTCAGATCGACCTGCGCGACGAGTATATAGGTCTCACCGGCAGCGGCCAGGTCGTCTATCAGGACGCGGTGGACATCGCGAACAAGCTGATCGCGACATTCACCGAGGATGAGTCGATAGATAAGGTGTTTGTGGTGTTCACTGAGTTCAAAACCGTGCTCTCGCAAAAGCCCGTCATCGAGCAGCTTTTGCCGATCACGAAAGCTGCCTCTGACGAAGGTGAGAACACCGGTGCCGAGGCCGAGTATATCTATGAGCAGCCGCCTGCAGAGATCTTTGGACGCCTATTGCCAAAGCAGGTCATCACGCAGATCTATAAAGGAATGATCGAGTCCGTTGCATCTGAGCAAGGCTCGCGAATGACGGCGATGGACTCTGCCTCTAAGAACGCCGGCGAGCTCATCGACACGCTCACGCTCAACATGAACCGCATTCGCCAAGCGGCGATCACAAAGGAGATCATCGAGGTTGTCTCAGGCGCGGCAGCGGCTTAGTAACTGCATTTATAAGCAAAGCCCCGCCTGGCCTCGCGCCATGCGGGGCTTTGCTTTTGTTGCCGTCTCAGCTATTCTGGCCTTGCTTCACAAAACAGCCTAAGAGAACTTTTGGAGGGAAAATGATCTTTGGTCTTGGAAGTCTATTAATACTCATTGGCACCATTTGGCTTGTGGTGATCGCGATCCAAACCGGCCAGACGACAGGGGAAAAGATCCTCTGGGCCTTGGTTTGCTTCTTTTGCGAACCGCTTGGCGGCATCATCTTTTTTGCGGTCAAGCGTGTCGGGTTGGTCCCATTGCTACTCGTGCTCATCGGCTGGGCGATCGGCGGCTATGGCTACTACAACGCCGCGGGTGCTTACCCAACATTTCCGGGCGGGCCGGCACAGTAGAGTCAGAAACGAGAATGTCTGATAACAGATGGCGCGTATGGCTTTGGTCGTACGCGCCTTTATTCATTTGGATCGGCGTGATCTTCTTTCTGTCCAGCAATTTGGGCTCGTCGGCGCACACGTCGTTGATCATCGATCCGATCTTGCGGTTCTTCTTCCCGGATATGAGCGAGGCATCGCGGGAGTTGGTTCACGCGTGCGTGAGGAAGACGGCACACTTTACCGAGTACGGCCTGCTGGCTCTACTCGGTATTCGCGCCTTCTCGAACTCTGGAGGAAAGCTTTTCCGGCTGCGTAGGGTGCTGCCAGTCGTGATAGTTG
>JBJMGO010000262.1:0-3200 GCA_045807825.1 Pyrinomonadaceae bacterium
CGCCCTGTAAGTGGATAATTAGCCGATGTTTTGTGACCGCTGCGGAGCTGAGAACAAGGACACTGCGTCATTTTGCCGTAAGTGCGGACAATCGTTTGATGACAACGAAGTGCAGACCCGCGTAAGAACGCGCGAGCCCAACTACTTAGCTCCGTCGCCGGCTGCTCCTGTCGAAAGGTTGCCAGCCGACTCGCCGGGCCAAATAGTGATCTTTGATATTCGCCCGACGCTGCTCTTTGTGAAGGTGGGCTATGTAGTTGCCGCGATCGGAGCAGTGCTGCTCGTCGCGATGGTAGCATGGTTGACGCCCGTCCCGGTGTTGTGGGCTATTGTCATTGCTTTGTTGCTTTTTCTCCTTCCGGCATACTTTCATGTGCGGCAAAAGCTCGTCCGCTACAAGCTAAGCGAGACATCACTGCAGCTTGACCGCGGTTTTGCTTCGACAACTACGCGCAACATTCCGCTTCGCCGGATCCAGGACGTAACGGTATCGGCAACAGCGTTCCAGCGAGTCGCTGGGCTCGGAAATATTGTTATCGATAATGCGAGCGAGGAGGGTGGCGAGGTCGCCTTGCGTAACGTTGATCGGCCCCGTTTTTACGCAGATATGCTACTCAAGCAGATGGCAACGTTGGATAAATAAAAGAGGGCCTCTCGGCCCTCCTTTATTCCTCCATCATCGGCGTTGACTCGTCGTCCTCCGCGTTGGAGTAGTATTTGGAATAACTCGACCCATAGTAGTAGTAGTAATCCTGTGAATCCGCCTGCAGGCCGTTCAGGACCACACCGTAGATGCGAGCTCCGATGTTGCCGACCCGCTGTTTGAATTGTCGCATCAGGTGGATGGAGCTCTTGTTCGCCATCGCGACTAGCACGACGCCATCGACCAGTGTGGACAGGATCGCCGCGTCAGTGAACGAGATAGCCGGAGGCGAATCGATGATCACGTGCTTGAATCGTCCGGTCAAAAACGTGAGTAGGTTCCGCATCTCGTTAGAGCTGAGCAGCTCAGCCGGATTCGGTGGGATCGGGCCGCTCGTGATCACCTTGAGGCTCGGCAGCCCCTCATAGGTGCGAATAAGATTCTCCGTGTTCTTGTCGCCGGATAGGTAGTTGGTTAAGCCCTGACCATTGTCAAAGTTAAAGTGTGAATGCAGCCGCGGACGGCGAAGATCGCAGTCAACGATCACCACCTCGGCACCTGACTGTGCAAGCGTGATCGCCGTGTTGATGGCTGTCGTCGTCTTGCCCTCTGACGGCTGTGAAGACGTAACGAGTATCGTCTGCGGCGGCTTGCCCGCTGACGAAAACAAAAGGCTGGTACGCAGATGTCGATAGGCCTCGGCCATTGGCGAACGCTTATCCTCAAGCGTGATCAGTGCGGTAGAGCCGGTATTCGCACCGCCACCACTCGTCGAGGGTAGAAGATTACGCTTATCAGTGTTGTAGTGCGGTATCAACGCTAATGTCGGCAACCCCAGATGACGACTGATGTCGTCCGACGTCTTTACCGAATCGTCGAGATAATCCAGCAAGAACGCCAATCCGATCCCGCCAGCAAAAGATAGTAGTAGAGCAATCAGAATATTCCGCTTGCGCTGCGGTCCGACCGGCTCCGTCGGCGTCATAGCGTGGTTCTGGATCTGAATGTTGTCGGGACGTCCGCTCGCGAGTGCGAGCTCCTGCTCTTTCTGCCGTTGAATATAGGTATCGAGTAGGCTGCGGTTAGACTCGATCTCACGCTTGAGACCAGTGATCTTCGTCTCGGCGACGCCCTCGGAATTTGCCTGAGCTGATGCCTGATCAAATAATGTTCTTTGCCTCGCCTCGCGCTCTTGGGCTGCAGAGAGATTGGCCTTGAGACTAGCGATGACCTCGCCTTCCGCCGATGTCTGCCTCGTTTGTCCCTCGCGCTGGATCTGGTCCCTCTGCTTCTCTAGCTCGGCTATCTGTGCGTCCATCTCCTTCACGGACTTGAACTCAGGCGTATATTTGACGAGAAGCTTCTCCCGTTCCTGTTTAAGTGAATTGATCTTCCCATTAATATCTTGTAGCCGTTGAAGGGATTGATTTCGCGCGTCTTGTATGGCCTTATTATCTACGACTGCGATCATGTCGCCGTTGCCCTTCGCTCGCAGTGCCGCGGTATAAAGGGTTTGAACCTTAGCAACCTCATTCTGGGCATCACGCCATTGAGTGAGAAGGGCTTGCAGGTTGCTCGCGCGAAGCTCAGAGCCCTTGTCGATCAGCGGCAGGTGCGAACTTGTCATCATGTTTACATACTCGTTCTCCTGCTGAAGGATCGTGCCTTTTAGGTCATCGATCGACTTGTTCAGGTCCTCGTACGCCTTTTGAGCTCCCGACGTTTCACGCTCGACGTCTTCAGCGATAAAAAGCTCAGCCACCTTATCTGCGACCTTCGCACAAATGACAGGATTCTCATTTTGAATGGCGATGTTTACAATGTTTGTCCGCTCAACCTGCTCAACCTTAATATTTCCGAGCAAAACGGCTGCATACGCTTCCGCACGCGCATTCTCCTCCGGCGACAACTGCGCCTGCTTTTTGTCCCCCTCCGTCTGCTCTCCGACTATCACTGGAAGCTGGTCGTCTATATTTGTCGGCTTTGGACTGCTGCCGAAGAGCGATTTCACGCCCGCGACTATTCCTCGGTTACGATCATTGAGAAGGTTCGCGTCCCGCTGAAGCCCTAGCGAGATAACGACCCGCTTCATCAAGTCCTCATTCTGCAGCAGTTGAAGCTCCGTATTGTAGTATTTCTGATCGTCCCCGAAGTTGATGTTGATCGACTCTTTCTGGGTTTGTGGGGCCTTTCGCGCGTTGATGATCAGTTCCGTCCGGGCCTCGTAGATCGATGGTTGGCGATATGAATATAGAGCGGCGGCGGCTGTAATGACCACCGTGCACGCGATGATCAAAGGCAGGCGCTTGTATATGACATTAAAGTATTGCCTGAGGCTCCGCTTACTGTCGAGACTGTCATCGTAAGATCCGACGTAAGGGAGGGACACGTCGATCGCGCTCGTTTGCAGGTCATGTGCCGCTACTGGCAGCGGAGTTAACCGCTGATCGTTTTCCATAGATCTATCTAAACCACCTTGGTGTAACCACGTAAAGGCAAAAAAGCCTACGGCACCGCCGAACGATGGCCGCCCGCTTCATCTGCCTGTTTCAGCCTC
>JBJMGO010000263.1:0-2173 GCA_045807825.1 Pyrinomonadaceae bacterium
AAGTCGATAGCAACCGCACGTCGTCTGCGTCCTGGATACGGTGAAGCTTCTGCCGTAGAAGGCCGCATCGCCAAGGACAACGATGAGGAAGACAAGGCGATCGCCTCATTTAAACGAGCGATCACCGAGGGACACGCCTTCCAGCCTGAGGCTTACACGGGTCTCGGGCTCCTTTATAAGGAGAGGGCCGAGAAATTTGGTGGAGCGGGCGATTTTACGAACGAGGCCGCAAACTATGCCGAGGCAATAAAGAATTTGAAGCCGGCCCTCAAACAACTCTCGGGAGCGCCCGACGCGGTCGTGGTCTACCAGCTCCTCGGCCTCATCTACGAGCGGCAGAAAAAGTATGACGACGCCATCGCACTTTATCAGGAATTCCTAAAAGTTTTCCCGGACCTGCCCGAGTCCGAGGCGGTCCGCTCATTTATTATCCAGATCCAGAAGGAACGAGCGCAGCAGCCGGAGTAAACATGGAGCAAGACTGAAGGATTAGCAAAGCCAGTGGGAGCCGGAAAGTTTGACGGTGGCGGGGCATCGGCCTAGTCTTGAGTTTGGAGTTGCTGTAATCAATGCCTTTTTTGAGCAGGGTGCGTCCGCTGATCCGGACGCTTTTTATTTTCTGGATGCTCGGTGCCTCGGCGTATGCGCAGAGTACCGCGGCGACGGCGGCGATAGATGGTATCGTGCGCAATTCAGCAGGCGAGGTCGTGCCGAATGCGATGATAGCCCTCCGTGATCTTTCGACGGGCCAAGTGCGATCGACGGTAAGCGGCGGCGACGGCGCATATCGGATAAGCGCGCTGGCGGTGAGTACATATGAGGTGACGGTCGACTCGGCGGGTTTTGCTGTCTACAAGATCCCGGAGGTGACTTTGGTGCTTGGACAGACGACGACCCTCGACATCACTCTCCAACCGGCGGGGGTTAACGCCTCGGTCGAGGTGTCAGACAAGCCGCTGACGATAGACAGTTCCCAGACGGCGTCGACCACCTCGATAGCGCAGGAAAGCATTGAGGAGCTTCCGGTCAAGGACCGCAATTATCTTCAGTTCACACTACTTGCGCCTGGCGTGGCTCCATCTAACACTCGCTCCGCGACCGGCGGCGGGAATATTTCATCCTCTCCGATGGCGGACAGCGGGTTTACGTTCGGCGGGCTGCGTGCGCGCAGCAACTCTATTGCGATCGATGGGCTGTCGAACATTGACGAGGCAACGGGGGCGTCGCTGATCGTACTTTCGCCGGAGATCGTCCGCGAATTCCAGGTCATCAACAACGGCGTCTCGGCCGAGTTTGGCGGTGCCGCAGGCGGTACGATCAACGTCTTGACGAAGACAGGTTCCAACGTATTCCACGGCACTGCCTTCACCTTTTTTCAGAATCAGCGGCTGAATGCGCGGAATCCTTTTGACGCGAAACGCAGACTTTTTCACACTTATCAGCCGGGTTTCTCGCTCGGCGGGCCTTTGAGGAAAGACAAGTTGTTCTTTTACGTCGCGGCAGAGCAGGAACACATGATCGCGAACGACGAGCCCGAAATTAACCGTAGTGTCCGGTCGTCGATCAATGCAGCATTGGCCGCGGGATTTGCACCCCGCCTGACCGTTCGCGCACTGCAAAGCACCGTTTTCCGCGTCGGCACGGATCAAACGGAGTTGTCCGGCAAGCTGACCTACCTCCCTAACTCTTTCAACACGGTAAACGTTCGGTTCGCATACACGAATAACCGTACCCGCGGCGACGCTTTTAATACGAATATTCTTTACGATGCGAGTGCGCGGGGGACCGTCTACTCAAAGGACTATCAGGTGACCGGCTCGGTCACGTCTGTGGTGAATCCAAACCTGATAAATGATCTGCGTGCTCAATTCAGCAGCCGTCATTTTATATCGCGATCAGGCGATGAAACCGGGCCGGAGATAGATATCGTCGGCGTCGCCCGTTTTGGTCGGCCGTATGAGTCAGATGGCACCCGCAATGAACGGAGACAGGAATTTATCGACACCATCACCTTCATACGTGGAAAGCACGAACTCAAAGCGGGCGTCAGCGTGAACCATGTTTCATTAAACAGCGATCTTGGCGCCGGCTTTGGCGGTGTCTACATCTTTCGCACGCTCAATGACTTCCTGACAGGTAGCGCCGCTTATTGGCGACAGGCCTTTGGCTCAAC
>JBJMGO010000264.1:0-4086 GCA_045807825.1 Pyrinomonadaceae bacterium
TGCTTGGCAAGCTGTACACGGATATGTCGGGGGCGTACTGGTTTCTGAGACGGCCGCAGGATGGCATCGATTGTCTTGAGAAATCGATCGCCTTTTTTAACCAAACCGAGCACGCTCTCAATTCCGTCATCGCGTAC
Source organism: Pyrinomonadaceae bacterium (assembly GCA_045807825.1). Classification (GTDB taxonomy): domain Bacteria; phylum Acidobacteriota; class Blastocatellia; order Pyrinomonadales; family Pyrinomonadaceae; genus OLB17. The sequence continues at coordinate 138 of JBJMGO010000264.1, forward strand.
AACAACCTCGGCATCAATCTGCTGCTCATCGGTGAATGGCAGCGTGCGGAGCAAATGATCCGTCGCGCCTTTAAAATGACCGAGAACCAGGAGAATGCTCACACCTCGGGCGTCCTTGATTCACTTGGTGAGCTGAAGCTGCTAAGGGGCGAGACGGACGAGGCTGAGAAACTTTTTAACAGCGCGATCGAGATGGCAAAAGCCTCAAAACGCGGCTGGTACGAGATCCAATCGATGCGAAATCTCGCCCGCTGTTATTTTGCACAAGGACGTGGAAACCGTGCGATCACTACAGCAAACTCAACGATCGAACTTTCGAAAAAGCTGGGCGATAAACATTTTGCAAGCATGGCAGGTCTCGTGCTGGCGGAGGCGTACCTTGTCCAGGGTGATCTTGATGCGTGCGAAGCCGCACTCGCAGATATTGAGATGGCTGATCCTGCCGAGGATTTCTTCGTGCTCGGTAACGTGCAGCGCATTCGCGGGCTCACTGCATTAGAGGAGAAGGATGTCGAGCTGGCGATCCATCATTTCAGCCGCGGATTGACGATCTTTGAGGCGGCCGGCGATCTCTACAACACTGGATCTATGCACCACTTGCTCGGTTCGCATCTCGATGTCCGGGATGCCAAGCGAGCAAAACAGCATTTGAATAATGCTCGCGATATCTTTCGCAAGCTTGGCGTCAATGGCCGCGTAGCAGAGATCGCAAAGGATCTCGAGAAGCTCGAGGTCGTACCAAAGCAGGAAGCATCGCGTGCGGAGAAAAGGTCTAATTCCGTGGTGTCGCAGCTACTTACCGTCCGCTTGGCGGAGGCGACGGCGTCGCGGGAGCTGTTGTTTCGTGAGCTGGTTGCGGTTCTCCAGCAGGAGAGCAATGCCAAGCGGATCATGATCGCGCAATACAACGATGAAAAGCGGCTATACCCATTCATCACACACGGCTACTCGCCGATCGAGAGCAACGAACTCGCCAGCAAACTTAATGCCGCGATCGAGAAGAACGAGGAGAAGCAGTTCGCTCGTGCAAAGAATGTCGCACTCTTTCACCTCAAGGGATCGGCAGCGCAGCCGGCAATACTGATCGTGAACCCACAATCCGGAGCGGTCCTGTCGGATGAGTCTTCACTTCAGCCGCTGCTTCGCGTGCTGGAGCTTGGTATGGACGTGATCGCGCTGCGGGAAAGAGACAAATCACAACCCGCCGAGGCAGAGGCCTCGCCGTATACGTCCAGCAGCTTGATGCCGGGATTCATTCATTCCTCGCCCGCGATGACATCGCTGGTCGAGGAGGTATATAAGATCCGATCGTCCGACGTAACCGTGCTGGTGACCGGAGAATCCGGCACCGGAAAGGAGCTCGTCTCTCGAGCGATCCACACGCTGTCTAACCGCAAGGACAAGATCTTTGTTCCCTTCAATTGCACGGCCGTGCCAAAGGAGCTCGCTGAGGGACACCTGTTTGGATACAAGAAGGGCTCCTTCACAGGTGCCGTAAACGACCATCCGGGTATGATCCGGACCGCGGACGGCGGAACACTGTTCCTGGACGAGGTCGGCGATCTGCCACTCGACGTGCAGCCAAAGCTCCTGCGATTTTTACAGGAAGGTGAGATCCAGCCGATCGGCGAAAAAAAGCCGATCAAGGTGGACGTTCGTATCATCGCGGCCACCAACATGCCGCTCGAGGAAAAGGTTGAGGAAGGCACATTTCGCGAGGACCTTTACTATCGTCTAAACGTTATTCGGCTCCGCGTGCCGCCGCTACGGGAGAGGAGGTCCGAGATACCACCGATCGTCAATTACTACGTCAATCACTATTCGGAGCGATTCGGGAAGCACGACGTCACATTCACGCCTCAGGTGGTCGACATGCTGATGGTCTGCAGTTGGGACGGTAATGTTCGGCAGCTTTGCAACGAGATCCAGCGCATCGTGGCTCGAGCGGTCGACAAGGAGGTCATCACTCCCGAACACTTGTCCCCAGAACTAAAACGTGCGGCGCAGCCTCTGACGCCATTCGCCACTGCACCCGGTTTCAGGCCGATCGCGACGTACGACGGCGGCGGCTCGTTTGCTCCATTCGCAAGTTTGTCGAATGGCGGCAGCCTTGAAGAAGCGGTCTCGGAGCTCGAAATGCAGCTCATCCGAGGAGCCTTAATGCGGCACAACTGGAACATCTCGCGTGTCGCCTCGGAGCTCGGCCTCACGCGTCGCGGGCTGTACCTCAAGCTTGCCCGGTACGGTATCGAAAAGGCCGCCTAGAGAGAGCGGTAGTACTCGACCCCATCCTTTAACTCGAGATCGATCTTTGACTCTGAATGAGCATAGTCGAGATGCGCGATCGCCTCGGAGATCGCAAGGAAGCGGTGTACGTCGGCGTTGAATGAATCCGCAAAAAGCTCCCCCGCGATCTCATACGCGGTGATGCCGGTTGTTGAGACAAGGGACAGCACTTTTCGCTGGCGTTCGTCTATCGAGCGAACGTAGCGGTTAAAGATCTCTTCAAAATCCGTTACCGGCTCACCGTGTCCTCCATATATTAGCGTCGGCGAGTAGGAGCGAATTCGGGCGAGGCTGACAAGATACTCGCCGAGCGAGCGGAACCGCTTTGATGGATCATTCGGATCGGGTGAGAGGATCGGGTTTGGTGTGATGCGTTTGAGCACGCAGTCGCCGCAGATCAGAGTACGGTCCGCGGTGCGGACAAACGAGCACGAACCGGGCGTATGTCCCGGCGTGTGCAGCACCTGGAAGGCGCCGGAGTCGAACTCCAGTTCCATCCCGTCGCGGAGCGGCTTCAGATCGCTCTCTGACAAGGAGTCAGTGAGCAGGCTGACCTGGTGATACAACGACCGGAGCTCCTCGAAAACATTCTCGGGAACTCCGGAGCGCAGCATCAGCTGCCGGTGCTCGTCCTGAGCGAGCCGGCCAAAGAGATGTCCCGTCTCCCACTCGTGGATAAGGATCTCGGCGTCCTTCGCTTCGTCACGAACTCGCTTTGCGAGACCGCAATGGTCCTCGTGTGCATGGGTTAGCACGATCCGGCGCACATCTGCGAATTTTACGCCGTAGGCGGCGAGCTTCTCTCGGAGCACCCTCGCAGCCTCGTCAGTTTTAGGGCCGACGTCTATCAGCGTTAACGGGTCCTCGCGAATGAGGTAAACGTTGACATCGCCGACGTAAAATGGCGTCGGGATCGCGAGGGGAAGGATCTTCATCTCTGGTATTAAAGCAATATTAAGAGCACGAGAGAAAGGCGGGAGAACATTTGTGCTGACGAAGCGTAAACAGCGCGGTTGCATTACTATTACACTTTGCTTGCCTAATTCGAGGGATTAGGTTACAACTTTCACAGCAAAATCAGATCACAGTCGAACTTTGCCGAGCAACAATATCTCTCCCGGATCCATGCAGGTGCAGTGTATGTGGTTGTCAACGATCACCCTCGCCACCCGTGCCTACGGCAAAGAACAAGGAAAACTCAAGGTTTTCAAATAGGAGAAAAAGATGAGAAATTCCCCGAGCGTATTTTCGGCGAAGGCCGTTGCACTGCTGCTCCTGATAGCGGCGACACTTGTCTGCGCGGGCTCTACATTCGCGCAGACGCAAGCGACGGCCGCCGACCTCTCCGGCACCGTAACGGATCCGAATGGCGCGGTTGTCTCCGGTGCAGCCGTAACGGCGCGCGACTCGGCGACCGGCATTACGAGGACGGTGACCGCCGACAGCGACGGACACTATTCGATCATCGGGCTGCCTCCCGGCGAATACGAGGTGTCTGCTGAGGCTGCAAACTTTAAGAAGGTGATCGTCTCAGGCGTTCGCCTCACAGTTGGTCAAGCGGCCGATCTTACGCTAAAGCTCGAATTGGGAGCCTCTACGGCGGTCGTAAATGTTTCCGCCAATGACGTACAACTCATCGAGCCCACACGGAGCAGCGTCGCAA